>NZ_JAMYRZ010000017.1:0-134123 GCF_040321675.1 Mesorhizobium sp. M0296 | reverse complement strand
CCAGCCTCCCCCTCGATCCGATAGCGCGAAAGCAGCTTGTGGCCACAGGTCCGGCCGATACCGAAGCGCTGGCACAGCACGCTTATATTCGCTCCTTTCGCCGACGCCAGCCTCACAAACTCCAGCTTCTGCTTCATCACGCTTCTGTCCTCGAATGGCATCCCGAACCCCCTCGCGCAAAAGCGCAAAACTGTTCGCGATGTCCTCGCACATCTGTTCGCGATGTCCCCAGTCCAAACAAGGGGGAGAAGGAAGAGGTGCCGCTACAGCAGCCCCGCCTGCTCGGCCTCTCTGCGCAAATTCTGGCGTGGCCTTGGGCCGATCTGCTGGATGACCAGCCCGGCCGCTAGCGAGCCGAGATCGCCGCACTGCTTCAGGCTGCGGCCTTGCGTGTAGCCGTAGAGGAAGCCGGCGGCGTAGAGGTCGCCGGCGCCGGTGGTGTCGACCAGCTCGCGGATCCTGGTCGCATTGATGGTCACGGTCTCGTCGCCGCGCACGATCACCGAGCCCTTTTCCGAGCGGGTGACGGCGGCGATCTTGCAATCCTTGCGGATCTGGGCCAGCGCCTCGTCGAACGACGCGGTCTGGTAGAGCGACTTGATCTCGTGGCTGTTGGCAAAGACGATGTCGACGGTGCCGGAGCGCATGAGATCGAGGAACTCGTCGCGGTAGCGGTCGACGCAGAACGAGTCCGACAATGTCATCGACACTTCGCGCCCGGCGGCATGGGCGAGCTTCGCCGTCTGCCGGATCGCCTCCTTGGCGCGCGGCGGGTCCCACAGATAGCCCTCGAAATAAGTGACGGCGGCGCCCGACGCCTTGTCGGCCTCGACGTCCTCCGGGCCGAGCTCGACGCAAGCGCCGAGATAGGTGTTCATCGAGCGCTCGCCGTCGGGCGTGACGAAGATCATCGAGCGCGCTGTCGGAGGTTCGCCGTTAAGCGGCCTGGTGTCGAAGGCGACGCCCTGGGCATGGATGTCATGCGCGTAGATTTCGCCGAGCGCGTCGTTGGAGACCTTGCCGAAGAAAGCGGCGCGGCCGCCGAAGGAGGCGACGCCCGCCGCCGTGTTGCCGGCGCTGCCGCCCGAGGCTTCGATGGCCGGGCCCATGCGGCTGTAGAGCAGTTCGGCGCGCCTCGTGTCGATCAAATTCATCGCGCCCTTGATGATGCCGTTCGTCTCCAGGAACGCCTCGTCGCACTGGGCGATGATGTCGACGATGGCATTCCCGATACAAAGCACGTCATAGTCCGGCATCAATTCATGTCTCCGCCAAAAACCCACCGGCTTTCTGCCACGCCGGGCGCGGGCGGGTCTAGCGGTTTGATGCGGCTTTGCCTAGGCCGCGAGTTATAAATCCGGGCAGAACGCAGATGCTTCGTATCGCGCGGTTTGCGCTTGTCTCGCGACCTGTCTCCGCCTATCCCGAAATATCGCCCATGGGCCTCGTTTGACATGGAATTGGAAACGCCGTGATCCTCGACGCCGCCCGCGCCGCCTTGAGCCGGCTGTTCTCGCCCGAATTCCGTTCCGTGTTCCTGAAGACGCTGGCGCTGACCTTGCTGGCGCTGGCGGCGCTTTGGTTCGGGATCAAGAGCCTGTTCGAATGGCTGGCCTGGCCGTGGATCGATGGATGGCTGCCCGCCCTACCCTCCTGGGCCGGATGGCTGGGCGCCGTCGTCGCCGGCATCGGCCTTGCGCTGGGCTTGGCGCTGCTCATCGCGCCGGTGACGGCGATCATCGCCGGCCTGTTCCTCGACGACGTCGCCGAAGTGGTCGAGCGCACGGATTATCCAAACGACCCGCCCGGCCGCGCCGTGCCGGCGTTGCGCTCGCTGGTGCTGGCGATCCGGTTCTTCGGCGTCGTCATCCTCGGCAATATCGTCGCCCTGCTGCTGCTCCTGGTGCCGGGCATCAACATTGCCGCCTTCTTCGTCGTCAACGGCTATCTGCTCGGGCGCGAATTCTTCGAGTTCGCCGCCATGCGCTTTCGCCCGGAGGCCGAGGCCAAGGCGTTGCGCAGAAAGCACTCCATCGCCGTGTTCCTGGCCGGGCTGGTGGTCGCCGCTTTCCTCGCCGTGCCGCTGCTCAACCTTCTGACGCCGCTGTTCGCCGCCGCCATGATGGTGCATCTGCACAAGGCGATCTCGGCACGGGAAGGGAGCTAGCGCAGCAGAAAGCCGCGCCCCAGTTCATCATCGTCCTCGACGATGAATTCGGCCCGCCCTGAGTAATAGGCGCGGCCGCCGACGCGGGCGATGATCGCGTCATGCGGCCCGGCTGTGGCCGTGCGTACGACGGCGCCGGAAAAGCGCGAGCCGGCGATGCTCTCGAACAGCCGCGTTCGGCCAATCTCGATCTGGCCCTTGGCGTGCATGGCCGCCAGCCGCGCGGTGACGCCGGAGCCGGTCGGCGAACGGTCGACCTCGGCCTCGGCGAAAACGCAGATGTTTTTGGTCGGCGTATCGGAGAACGCATCCTGTCCGTCGGTCAGGATGGTACCGTAGAGAAAGGCGAGATCGGCGTGGTCGGGATGCAACAGCGGCAATTCGGCCTTCAGCTTATCAGTCAGCGCGGTCGCTGCATCGACGAAATCGCGGACGCGGTTCCTGCCGAATTCCAGCCCGAACTGGCGGCATTCGGCCAGCGCATAGAAGGCGCCGCCATAGGCGACGTCGAAGCCGACCGGACCATAGCCCGGCAGCTCGATCCGCTGGTCGCCGGCAAACAGAAACGCCGGCACGCTTTCGAAGGACACCGCACCGGCTTTGCCGTCCCTCAGCTCGACCGCAGCCGAAATCAGCCCGCATGGCGCTTCGATGTTGACCGTCGTCAGCGGCTCGCGTGGCGCCACCAGCCGTTCGTCGACCGCGTAGCGGCCGAGCGCGACGATGGCGTGGCCGCACATCGTCGAATAGCCCTCATTGTGCATGAACAGCACCGCGAGGTCGGCGCCCGGCAGGTCGGGCTCCACCAGCAGCGCGCCATACATGTCGTAATGGCCGCGCGGCTCGAACATCAGGATCTTTCTGAGATGATCGAGATAGTCGCGCACATAGGCACGCTTTTCGAGGATCGTGCCCTTGGGAATGTCGGGGTAGCCGCCGGTGACGATCCGCAGCGGCTCGCCGCCGGTGTGCATGTCGACGACGGTGAGCGTCATTCGCCGGGCCCGACCTAGGCTGAAGATTTGGCAAACAGCGCCTGCAGCTTGCCGAACGGCATGGCGGCGCGGATGAAGCCGAACGTGCCATCCTGCTGGATCTCGCGCGCCGCGGTCTCCAGCATGCCGAAGGCGAAATTGGTCAGCCATGGGCCGAGCGAGACGCGCTTTACCCCCGCCATGGCCAGGTCGGCGATGGTGAAGCCGGGCCTGGCCATGACGTTGACCGGCTTGGTCAGCGCCGAGCAGACGGTTCGCACCATCTCGATGTCGCCCAGCCCCGGTGCATAGAGCACGTCGGCGCCGGCCTTCTCGAAGGCCTGCAGCCGCTTGATCGTGTCGTCGAGATCGGGCTTGCCCCACAGGAAATTCTCGGCCCGCGCGGTGAAGACGAAATCGCGTTTCAGTGCCCGTGCCGCTTCCGCCGCCGCCGCGACGCGATCGACGGCATGCGAAAAATCATAGATCGGCTTGGCGGGCTCGCCGGTATGGTCCTCGATCGAGCAGCCGGCGAGGCCAGCCGCCTCGGCGGCGAAGATGGTCTCGCCGGCACTTGTCGCGCTGTCGCCCTTGCCCTTTTCGAGGTCGGCCGAAACCGGCAGCCCGGTCGCCGCTGACACTTCACGGCAATGATGGATCATCGCCTCGAACGTCACCGCGCCGTCGGGCAGGCCGCGCGAAAAGGCAAAGCCGGCGCTGGTCGTGGCCAGCGCCTTGAAGCCGAATGAGGCCAAGAGCTTGGTCGTGCCAACGTCCCAGGAATTGGCCATGACGAAGATCGAGGCATGCAGGTCGCGAAAAATCTTGCCCTTGTCCATGGATGCTCCCCTCCAGTGCAGAATGTGAGGCAAATTCTAGCCCGGCGGAACGCGCCGGGCAAACAAATGCGGTTGGCTCAGAAGCGTTTGGCGTTCTCATCCGCCAATCGGTCCAGCGCATCGGAATCCTTGACGTAGCGCGAAGCGATTTTGTCCCAATGATAGGTGACGGAAATGTCGCGCGAAGACGCCTCTGGCGGCGGCTGGCCGTCGCAGCTTTCATCGCCCGGCAGCGTCGCGTCGGTCACCGTAACCTTGATGGCTGCATAAGGCTGGCCGTCGGCAATCGCCTGGAAGGCCGCATTCTGCGTCCTTCGGTTGGTGCAGAGGTTTTCGTCGAACGTATAGATCATGTCGATCAGCTCGAACCTGTCGTTGCGGACCATGACCAGCGGTGCGATCACATAGCCCTGGCTCGAATTGAAATGCGTGCTCGTGGTGATGATGACGTCATCGCCGGGCCCGATCGACAGCTTGCCCGGATCGCGAAAGTAGGTGCTGCGGTCGACGGCAACATTGACCGCGTCGAGCAAGGCCGGCTTGCCGGTGATGTCGTAGAGTGCCAGCACGGCATAACCCTCAGCGCTGTCAGGCGAGTCGCCGAGGTCGAACAGCATCGCCAGCCGGTCCTTGCCGCCGGCCTTGATGTCGAGCACGTCGCCGCTGGAAAGACCCGACGTCGCCGGCGGCGAGCCGTCGTAGTCCGGTCCAGCGATGTGGCGCATCTCGATCGGAATCGGACCCCGGAAAAAGCCGTCCTTGTCCGCGGCCAGATCGGGAATGACCATCCTGGCGAGATCGAGATAGGTGACATCGCCGTGGCCGGGGACGGCGCTGCCGAGCTCCGGGAAGCTGACGGCCTCCGCGCTGGCCGTCGTCCAAAGACAGGGCAGCAGCAGGCAGGCAAAGATGAAACGAAGCAGGGAGAAGGTCATGCGCGCGCTCGTTATGTCGGGCGCGCGCAAGCTAGAGCATTTTGCGACCAAGAGGAAACCCCTGGCGTTGCCTCACTATGTTGGCTTGGCTTGGCTCGCCAGGGTCTGCTGGAAAACCGGCACCAGCTGATCCATGGCGACTGCGAGCCACGCGCCGAGTTCGTCGGGCAGAGTGTCGTGGATCCAGACCAGGCGGCTCCGGCCCTCGCCCTCGGCAAAGACCTGCATGGAGGTATTATCGTGGGTGACCTCATCGCCGAGCCATCCCCACACGATCCGCCGGCTCTGCTCGTCGCGGGCGATGAGCCGCTCTCGCACGATCTTGCCGTCGGCGAAAGTAAGGGCCCGCACGTCGCCCTCATCCACCCGGCAGTCGACGAAAACGCCTGGGGCTATCCGTTGGGCGCCGCCGGCGAAGTCGCCCACCGTCGCCCATACGCTTTCCGGTGAAGCATCTACGATGATTTCCCTGACTATCGAAGCCATGTTCGCTGGTCCCTCTGTTAATAGGTAGACCTGTCTGTCTACATGTGGATGTATACAGACCTGTCTGCTATACGGTCAAGGCATGTCCGCAGCCCGAATCAACGATCGTCCCGAAAGTCTTGCGCGCCGCCGCATCCTCGATACGGCGACCGCGCTGTTTTCTCTGGAGGGGGTCCGTGCAGTCGGCATCGACCGCATCATCGCCGAGGCCGGCGTTGCGAAGGCGACGTTCTATCATCACTTCGCGGCCAAGGACGACCTCGTCCGCGCCTATATCGAGGAGATCAGCAAGGGAGGACGGGCGGCAATCGCGAGCCTTGGCCGGCGGCCACCTCGCTTGATGATCCTTGCCGTATTCGATCTTATTGCCGACGCGGCGGATCAGCCGGGCTACCGCGGCTGCCCGTTCCAGAATGCCGCGGCCGAATACCCCGACGCGAGGAGCCCGGTTCGCCAGGCAATCGATAAGCATCGTCACTGGAAGTGGGGCATCCTAAGGGATCTGCTGATCGCTGACGCAAATCCCGATCCGGACCGCACCGCAGACGCGCTAACGGTGGCGGCCGACGGCCTCCTTGTCGTCAGTCATCTCGACAGGCCGGCCAATCTGCGCAGTCTCATACGCGACACGGTCGACCGAGTACTTGGGGCGCCGCGCCCGGTCTGAGATCTGGCGCGCATGCAGGCTGCGCAAAGGCGGTCAGTGGATCGGCACCAGCCCGGCCAGTTCACGCATGTCGTCGAACAGGATGCCGCCGGCTTCGATCAGCCCGTCGCGGTCGGAAAGCGGGTCGCCGTGGTAGGAATAGACGCGCATGCCGGCGGCGATGCCGGCTGCCGTGCCGGCGACGCTGTCCTCGATGACGATGCAGTCGGCGGGCGCGAAGCCCATCGTCGCTGCCGCATGCAGGAAGAGGTCGGGGAACGGCTTGCCACGCGAGACCATGGTCGAGCTGAACAGCGCATGCTCGAATAGCGGCAGCAGTCCGGTCTGGCCGAGCGTGATGTGCATTTTGGACACCCGTGCCGACGACGCGACACAGGTGGCGATGCCGGCGGCGTGCACGGTTTCGATGAACTCGCGAACGTAGGGGATGGCCTCGACGCCATGCGCGAACAGGTCCGGCAGGCCGGCGTTCCAGCGCTCGACGAAATCGGCGCCGAGGCTGACGCCGGTCGCCTCGACTTCCTTCTGCACCGAGACCATGCTGCGGCCGGAGAAATTCTTGCGGCAATATTCGAAGCTGGCCGGAAAGCCGGCCGCGGTCAGCCATTCGGCGAGGCGCCGATTGGCCAGGTTCTCGGTGTCGACCAGAACCCCGTCGCAATCGAAGATGACGAGCTTGGGTATTTTCATCAGGCCGTGCCGGTCGATCCGAAGCCGCCCGAGCCGCGCGTTGTGCCGCCAGCCAATGTGCGCTCCTCGACGGTCGCCTGCGTCACCGGGGCGAAGACGATCTGGGCGATCCGCATGCCGCGCGTCACCGCGAAATCCTCGTCGCCGAGATTGATCAGCAGCACCTTGACCTCGCCGCGATAGTCGCTGTCGATGGTGCCCGGCGTGTTGAGGCAGGTGAGCCCGTGCTTGAAGGCGAGGCCCGAACGCGGCCGGACCTGGCCTTCGACGCCCTCAGGAATTTCCAGGACCAGCCCGGTCGGCACCAGCGCGCGCTTTCCCGGCAGGATCAAAAGCGGCCTGTCGTCCGGGACGGCGGCGCGCAGGTCCATGCCGGCGGCGCCCGAGCTTTCATAGGCCGGAAGCGGCAAGCCCTCGCCATGCGGCAGCCTGACAAAGCCGACAGCCGGACCGATGACGGAGGTGGGATAAAGTGCTGCGCGCATGAGGCTGATCCTATCGTCGCGAACGCCGGTCCAGTCAACTCGGCGGCAATGCTATCAACGGCTTTCTTTCAGCACAGTTCCGCTTCAGCGCAGTTCCATCGGAACGACCGTGGTCTCCTTGATCTCCTCCATGACGAAGGAGGCCGAAACGTCCGATAGTGCCACCTTGGCGATCAGCCGTTGATAGAGCCGGTCATAGGCCTTCACATCGGCGACGCGGGCGCGCAGGACATAGTCGAGATCGCCGGACATGCGGTAGGCGCCGGTGATCTCGGCAAAGCCGGTCACCGCCGCTCGGAATCTTTGCAGCCAGTCGGGATCGTGGTTGGAGGTGCGGATCAGGATGAACACCGAAAGGCCGAGCCCAAGCTTGTCGGCGTCGACCAGCGCCACCCGGCCGGTGATGACGCCGTCTTCCTCCAGCCGCTTGACCCGGCGCCAGCAAGCATTGCGCGACAGCGATATTCTTGCCGAGAGCTGGTCGACGGACAGTGTGCCGTCGCGTTGCAGCTCGGCCAGCAATCTCCGGTCTATTTCGTCGATTTCCGGCGCCATGCGGGATGTTTGTCCCAAAATTCAGCCTTTCACAAGGACAATTTGAGACCGATGAACCGAACACCCATGCCAGTATACTCATCGCCGGCTCTTCATGCCGGCAGGAGGGATCGACATGACCGCACGGCTCGCAAGACTTTTCACCTCTCACCCGGCCGCGGTCGGCGAGAGCTATTTCGGCCATATGGCTTTCGCCGCATGGTTCTCGTCGCGATTGTTCATGGCGGCATTTGCCGCGCTCATTCATGCTTTCTTGCCGTTTCTGTTCGAGACCACGGCAAGCGGCATCATCCGTGAACTCTACGAACGGACGCACAACAGGGGACGGTAGGCCGTAGAGGCGCCGAGCGCGGCGAGGCCGCTGGACAGGGCCGCCCCTCAACGGGCCCCGCAGCACAATCCCGATCAAGCGTCGCCTTCGTCGAATGCCGAGCGAGGCTTGCATCCACGCGCCAATCCGCCATTTTGGGGATCGCGGCGCGATAGCCCGGAGCATCCACGATGGATATCGTCCTTTCCCCGACGACAGAATTGGCTGCCGCCATTCGCGACCGCAAGATTTCCGCTGTGGAAGCGCTGGACGCGCATCTGGCGCAGATCGACAGGCACAATGAGGCGGTCAACGCAGTCGTAACCCTCGATCGGGAAGGTGCGCGGCAACGCGCCGGCAAGGCCGACGAAGCCCAGGCGCGCGGCGAGGCCCTTGGGCCGCTACACGGCGTGCCGTTCACACTGAAGGACACGCACGAAACAGCGGGCATGAGAACCACTGTCGGCTTCCCGGCTTTCGCCGACTATGCCCCGAGGGCAGACAGTCCGGTCGTTGCCCGGCTGAAGGCGGCAGGCGGCATACTGGTGGGCAAGACGAACGTGGCGACAATGCTCGGTGACTGGCAGTCGAGCAATCCGCTGTTTGGCCGCACCGGCAATCCCTGGAATCTCCAGCGCACCGCCGGCGGCTCCAGTGGCGGTGCGGCGGCGGCGCTCGGCACCGGAATGACGCCGTTCGAGGTCGGCACCGACATGCAGGATTCGATCCGGCTGCCCGCTGCCTTTTGCGGCGTCTACGGCCTCAAGCCGACCGAGCACCGCGTCTCGCTCGCCGGCGCCTTCCCCGATCCAGGCGGGGCGCCGCGCAGCGTGAGGCTGATCTCCTGCCTCGGACCGATGGCGCGCAGCGTCGAGGACCTGGCACTGATCTACCGCCTTATTGCCGGGCCGGATGGAAGCGATACCGACCTTGCGCCGGTACCGGTCGAAACCATGCCGGAGCTGGATCTCAGAAATTTGCGGATTGCCGTCGCGCCGTCCTTTCCGGGCTTTCCGGTGGCCGGCGAAATCAGCGCGGCGGTCGAAAGTCTGGCAAAAGAGCTTCAGGCCGCGGGCGCCATCGTCGAGGAAGCTAAGTTGCCGGAGTTCGACCTGCACGACGACCTAGCACAAGGCGGTGCGCTGATCGGCATGATGCTGGAGGCGGCGCAGCCCGAACCGCGGGAGAAGCCGACACCGGTCTCGCGCTGGTTCGAGGCGCTCGCCCGCCGCGACCGCTCCATCCTGGCGTGGGAACGGTTCTTCGACGGCTGCGACGCCTTGCTGTGCCCGGTCGCCATGGCCACCGCCTTCCCGCATTGCGAGCCAGGAACGCCGATCGGGGTCGACGGTAGCGAGCAAAGCTACTGGATGCTGCCGGCCTATGGCGCGGTGTTCAACTACAGC
Source organism: Mesorhizobium sp. M0296 (assembly GCF_040321675.1). Taxonomy (NCBI): domain Bacteria; kingdom Pseudomonadati; phylum Pseudomonadota; class Alphaproteobacteria; order Hyphomicrobiales; family Phyllobacteriaceae; genus Mesorhizobium; species Mesorhizobium sp. M0296. Next base: position 124,609 of record NZ_JAMYRZ010000017.1, on the reverse strand, counting down.
GGCCACCCCGCACTGTCGCTGCCCTGCGGACAGGACAGCAATGGCCTGCCCATCGGACTACAGATTGTTGGCAAACGCTGGTCGGAGTCGCGCCTGCTCGGGATCGCCAGGGCAATCGACCCGCTGGCCGGCGGCTTTCGCCGCCCGCCCGGTTATTGAGTAAACCGCGCCAGCCCGTAGGGATCAAGCAGAGGATCGCGCTCGCCGTCGAGGATTTCGCAGGCGGCGAACAGGCCGACGGCCGGTGCCAGCGTGATGCCGGAATGCATGACCGCGACGTAGACGCCGCTCGTGCCTTCGGCGCGGCCTATGATCGGAAAGCCATCGACCGGCGTCGGCCGGTAGCCAATGGCGTGGAAATCGAGTTCCAGCCCATCAGTGCCGCGCAGCATCGCCTTCATCGCTGCAAACAGGTCGCGGGCGGTGGCCGCGGCATCCATGCCGGGATCGGCGCCGCCGAAATCCGAGCCGGCGATGATGCGGCCTTCCGCCGTCTGGCGCATATGCAGGCGGTCGCCGATCACCAGGCCGTTGAGCAGCTTTTCGTAGGGGCGCGAATGCACGATCAGGCCGGGCGGCGCCTCGATCGGCAGTTCTATCCCGGCTGTTGCCGCTAGTGCCGGAGAGCCGGCTCCGGCCGCGATCACCACCTCGTCGGCAGCAATCCGCCCGCCGGATGTATCGACGCCGGCAATCCTGCCGTTGGCTTGCACCAGAGCGGTGACGGTCGTCCCGGCTACAATTCGCGCGCCGCGCCGTTCGGCGTCGGCCAGCAGTGCTTGCGTGGCGGCGACCGGCTCGGCAACGCCTTCCTCGGCGACATAAAGGGCGAAATCGGGAAGCTCGGTCAGATTTGGCTCGATGCGCGCCGCTCCGGCACGGTCGACACGCTCGATGCCGTAGCCCCATGCGGAGTGCTCGGCCGCATAGGCCTCAAGTTCGGGACGTGGCAGGTCCCAGCATAGGCCACCGCACCATTGCAACGGGATGCCGGGCACCTCGTTCGCCAATCGCGTCCATTCGGCCATCGACCGAATGCGCAGGCGGAAATAGACCTCCGGATTGCCCCAACTGGCATTGATCCAGGCAAAGGAATTCGGTGTCGCGACGCCGCCGGCGCCGCTGCCGGCAACGACCGTCACCTTTGCTCCAGCCCTGGTCAGGTGCCAGGCGATGGAGGCGCCGATGATGCCGGCGCCGATGACGATCACTTCTTTCGCAGCTGTCATGCTTCACTCCTCGTTCCAACACCACCACTGCGATGCCATTGCCCGTGGGTTCTGCCAAGAGCGAGCCGTATCAAATGTGCCTCTTGACTTTAATACGTACGTACGTATTGTACCGCGATGGCTAGACATTCACTTCGCGAAAAACTTCTCGACGCCGGTTTCAAAACCATCTGGAGCTCCGGCTATTCGGCCGCCGGCGTACGCGACATCGTCACCGCGGCCGATGCCCGCCCGGGGTCCTTCACCAATCATTTTGTCTCCAAGGAGGCGTTCACCGGCGAGGTGCTGGACCGCTATTTCGCCTATGTGAGCGGTTTGGTGGAGCAGGCCCTTGCTCGGGACGGCACGCCCCCGGTCGGGCGCTTGCGACGCTATCTCGAAATCATCACGTCGAAGCTGGAGGCGCATGATTGGGCACGGGGCTGCATGATCGGCAATCTCAGCCTCGAGACGGCGGCTCACAGCGAGGCGCTGAGGCTGCAACTCGTCGCCATTTTCGAACGCTGGCGTAAGCCCTTTGCCGAATGCATCGCCGAGGGCCAAGCGGCTGGCGACATCACCGACGCGTTCGATGCCGAGGACCTCGCCGATTTCCTGTTGAGTTCCTGGCAAGGCGCGATGCTGCGCATGAAGGTGGAGCGCAGTCCCGAACCGCTCGAGCGTTTCAAGAATATCGTCTTCAAAACAGTCTTCGCAAAAAGGAGCTGATCCGATGAACCCGAAACTCGAAAAGCAGCAATCCCGCACAACGGTGCCACGCTCGCAAGTCGCGGTGCTCGATTCCACCATCTCCTATGTCGAGGCAGGCACGGCTGGCCCGACGGTACTCTTCCTGCACGGCAACCCGACGTCGTCCTACATCTGGCGCGACATCATCCCGCATGTGGCGCCGTTCGGCCGCTGCATTGCGCCCGACCTGATCGGCTATGGCCAATCCGGCAAGCCGGACATCGACTATCGCTTCTTCGACCACGTCCGCTATCTCGACGCCTTCATCGAGACGCTTGGCATCACCGACATGGTTGTCGTCGCGCAGGACTGGGGCACCGCGCTCGCCTTCCATCTCGCGGCCCGGCGGCCGCAGCGGATCCTCGGCCTCGCCTTCATGGAATTCATCCGCCCCTTCGAGAGTTGGGACGATTTTCACCAGCGTCCGCAGGCGCGCGAATTGTTCAAGGCAATGCGCACGCCTGGCGTCGGTGAGAAGCTTGTCCTGGAAGACAACGTCTTCGTCGAAAAGGTGCTGCCGGCTGCGGTGCTGCGCACGATGAGCGATGAGGAAATGGCCTCCTACCGGGCACCGTTCCCGACGCCGCAATCGCGCAAGCCGATCCTGCGGCTGCCGCGCGACCTGCCGATTGAAGGCCAGCCCGCCGATGTCGCTGCCATCAGCGAGCACGACCATCGGGCGCTCCGGCTCTCCTCCTACCCGAAGCTGCTTTTCTCAGGCGATCCGGGGGCCCTCGTCTCGCCGCAGGCGGCACGGGAATCCGCGGCCGGCCTGAAGAACTGCCGGTTGATCGATCTCGGACCCGGCGCGCATTATCTGCAGGAGGACCATGCCGACAGGATCGGCGCCGCAATTGCCGAGTGGATTCCGGAGGTGGCCTTCGAGAGCCGAGCGACCGAATCGGCCTGAGGTCGGGATGTGAACCGGCGGCTGCGGCAGCCGGAGAGGTCGACAGCTTAGCTCTGCCGGTGCCAAGCGATGGAGGCGCCAATGATGCCGGATCCAATGACGATGATGTTCTTGCTCGCGGCCGTGTACCTTCAAACGCCCAGGACTTCTTGCCCTCATTGCCACCATGCTACAGACTTTCCAAGAGCGTTGCCGGGACCGCTCTCGAAGCGGGTCGATGACGATCGCCTCACTGGAAACGTTCAGCTCAATCACATGAGGGTCATTTGCGCCGCTGGATAAAAGGGCTGGTTTTTGCTGCAGCCGGAGCCGCCATTGTCTATGCCGTCTTCTTCGGCCCGCTGCCGATCGTTCGATCTTGGTGGCAGGACGACAACTGGCTGGATCCTTTGCATAAGCGCCATCGCATTGCTGACGGTTTGGTGCTGACCGGGGCGTTGGTTGGGAAATCGCGGGCAGAAGTTGTTGCCATGCTCGGCGAGCCGCCGAAGACGGACTATTTCGAGGACTGGAGTCTGGTTTATATTCTTGGTGCGGAAAGAGGATTTTTTTCGATCGACTCTGAATGGCTGGTTATGCGCCTGGATGACGCTGGCTCGGTCACGCAGGCGGCTATCGTCAGAGACTGAACCTGCTGCCGGGGTATCAGCGGTGTTTCCGTTCGACAGGCCGGAAAAGCGCTGCTAGAAGCCCGCGCCACAGACAGGATTCCATGAAATTGGCTGAAGACATCGAACAAGCGGTATCGCGCCGCCGCACTTTCGCGATCATTGCCCACCCCGACGCCGGCAAGACGACGCTCACCGAAAAACTGCTTTTGTTCGGCGGCGCCATCCAGCTTGCCGGCGAGGTCAAGGCCAAGAAGGACCGCATCCAGACCCGCTCGGACTGGATGAAGATCGAACGCGAGCGCGGCATTTCGGTGGTCACCTCGGTGATGACCTTCGAATACGAGGACACCGTCTTCAACCTGCTCGACACGCCCGGCCACGAGGATTTCGCCGACGACACCTATCGCACGCTGTCGGCGGTCGACAGCGCGGTCATGGTGATCGACGCCGCCAAGGGCATCGAGCCGCGCACGCTGAAACTGTTCGAGGTCTGCCGGCTGCGCGACATCCCGATCATCACCTTCGTCAACAAAATGGACCGCGAAAGCCGAGACCCATTCGACATCCTCGACGAGATCGAGCAGAAGCTGGCACTGGATACAGCGCCGATCACCTGGCCGATCGGCCGCGGCAAGACCTTTTCCGGGACCTACCATCTGGCGCTGAACGCGGTGCGCAAGGGCGACGCCGAAAAGGAGCGCACGCCGGTCAATGGACCCGATTCCAACCGCGTCGCCGGCCTGTTGCCGGAGAACGAGCGCGAGGCCTTCATCGAGGAGCTGGAGCTGGCGCGCGCGGCCTGTCGCCCGCTCGACCTCGATGCCTTCCGCGAGGGCCATTTGACGCCGGTCTATTTCGGCTCGGCGCTGCGCGATTACGGCGTGCGCGACCTGATCGAGGCGCTCGGCGCCTACGGGCCGCCGCCGCGCGCGCAGGAGGCCGACAGCCGCAAGGTCGAGGCGACCGAGGACAAGATGACCTCCTTCGTCTTCAAGATCCAGGCCAATATGGACCCCAACCATCGCGACCGCATCGCTTTCGTCCGCGTCTGCTCCGGCAAGCTCGAGCGCGGCATGAAGGCCAAGCTGGTGCGCACGGGAAAACTGATGAGCCTGTCGGCACCGCAATTCTTCTTCGCCCGCACCCGCGTCACGGCCGACGAGGCGTTCGCCGGCGATGTCGTCGGCATCCCCAACCACGGCACGCTGCGCATCGGCGACACGCTGACCGAAGGCGAGGAGATCCTGTTTCGCGGTGTGCCGAATTTCGCGCCTGAAATCCTGCGCCGCGTTCGCCTCGGCGATGCCATGAAAGCCAAGAAGCTCAAGGAAGCGCTGCACCAGATGGCCGAGGAAGGCGTCGTGCAATTGTTCTCGCCGGAGGACGGCTCGCCAGCCATCGTCGGCGTCGTCGGCGCCCTGCAGCTCGACGTCTTGAAGGAGCGGCTAAACTTCGAATACACACTGCCGGTCGATTTCGAGATGTCGCGCTTTTCCGTCTGCCGCTGGATATCGGCCGACGACAAGGCCGAGCTCCAGCGCTTCATCGAGGCGCATCGCGGCGACATTGCCCGCGACCTCGACAACGATCCGGTGTTCCTCGCCCAGCACGCCTTCTCGCTCAACTACGAGGCCGAGCGCTGGAAGGCGATCCGCTTCACCGCGGTCAAGGATTATCAGGTCCGCGACAGGGCGGCTTGAGCTGTTGGTTTTCCCTTCTCCCCTTGTGGGAGAAGGTGTCGCCGAAGGCGACGGATGAGGGGTGTTCCAGAAAACACCAACGTCTCATTCCGTCCCACACCCCTCAACCGTCTCGGCGCTTCGCGCCGATCCACCTTCTCCCACAGGGGGGAGAAGGCAAGATCGCGTTCCATTCACCCCTTGGCCGCCTCTTCGATCTTGGCGATGTCGATCTTGCTCATCTGCATCATCGCCTGCATCACGCGGCTGGCCTTTTCCTTGTCGGGGTCCAGCAGCAGCCTGGGCAGCTGTTCGGGAACGACCTGCCAGGAGAGGCCGAATTTGTCCTTCAGCCAGCTGCACTGGCTGGGCTGGCCACCGCCCGCGATGAGCCTGTCCCAGAAATAGTCGACCTCTTCCTGCGTCTTGCAGTCGATGGAGAGCGAGACTGCCTGGGTGAACTTGAATTGCGGGCCGCCGTTGAGCGCCTGGAACTGAACGCCGTCGAGCTCGAATGAGACCATCAGCACCTTGCCCTCATTATCGCCGCTGCCCTTGGGCCAGCGCATCACGCTCAGCACCTTCGAATTCTTGAAGATGGAGACATAATGGTTCATGGCCTCCTGGGCCTGGTCGTCGAACCACAGGCAGGGGGTGATCTTTTGCATTCGCTTGCTCCTCGGGCTGGTTTTGGCTTGTTTCGCTCGCAAAACGGCCGGCTGGCAATTGATGCCCGGTCCGCCGTCTGCCCAAGGACGCTCGAACGAAACCCGACCCGACAGCACCTCTGACTTTTTTACGGTCTGGGCCGGCTGCGTCTTTGGCCGGCCGCTCGTTCCGCACCCTGGCGCAGCGCAAAATTGTGGCCAGACCAGAGTGTGCCGTCTATAAGGCCTGCGGCTCAATTCCGGTTTTCCGCACCTTTGGGCGCGACGCAGACAGCAAGGACAGTTCAATGCCCGCCTACCGTTCCCGCACCACCACCCATGGCCGCAACATGGCCGGCGCCCGCGGCCTGTGGCGCGCTACCGGCATGAAGGACTCGGATTTCGGCAAGCCGATCATTGCCGTGGTCAATTCCTTCACCCAATTCGTGCCGGGCCATGTCCATTTGAAGGATCTCGGCCAGCTGGTTGCCCGCGAGATCGAAAAAGCCGGCGGCGTTGCCAAGGAGTTCAACACCATTGCCGTCGATGACGGCATCGCCATGGGCCATGACGGCATGCTCTATTCGCTGCCGTCGCGCGAATTGATCGCCGACTCGGTCGAATACATGGTCAACGCGCACTGCGCCGACGCGATGGTCTGCATCTCGAATTGCGACAAGATCACGCCCGGCATGCTGATGGCGTCGCTGCGCCTCAACATCCCGACCGTCTTCGTCTCCGGCGGGCCGATGGAGGCCGGCAAGGTGGTGCTCGCCGGCAAGAGCCAGGCGCTTGATCTGGTCGACGCAATGGTCGCGGCCGCCGACGACAAGGTGTCCGACGAGGACGTCAGGATCATCGAGCGATCGGCCTGTCCGACCTGTGGCTCCTGCTCCGGCATGTTCACCGCCAATTCGATGAACTGCCTGACCGAGGCGCTCGGCCTCTCGCTGCCCGGCAACGGCTCGACGCTGGCGACGCATGCCGACCGCAAGCGCCTGTTCGTCGAGGCCGGCCACCTGATCGTCGATCTTGCCCAGCGCTATTACGAGCAGGACGACGACACCGCGCTGCCGCGCAGCATCGCCTCGAAGGGCGCCTTCGAGAACGCCATGACGCTCGACATCGCCATGGGCGGCTCGACCAACACGGTCCTGCACATCCTCGCCGCGGCACATGAGGGCGAGGTCGACTTCACCATGGAGGACATCGACCGGCTGTCGCGGCGGGTGCCGGTGCTGTGCAAGGTGGCTCCGGCCAAGGCTGACGTCCACATGGAGGATGTCCATCGCGCCGGCGGCATCATGGCCATCCTCGGCCAGTTGGATAGCGCCGGGCTGATCAACCGCGACCTGCCGACGGTGCACACCGCAAGCCTCGGCGAAGCGCTCGATCATTGGGACATTTCGCGCACCACCAGCCAGAATGTCCGGGATTTCTTCCTGGCGGCACCCGGCGGCGTGCCGACGCAAGTCGCGTTCAGCCAAGACCGCCGCTGGGACGATCTCGATCTCGACCGCGAGAAGGGCGTCATCCGCTCGGCCGAACATCCTTTCTCCAGGGATGGCGGCCTTGCCGTGCTGAAAGGCAATCTGGCAATCGATGGCTGCATCGTGAAGACGGCGGGCGTCGATGAATCGATCCTGAAATTCACCGGTCCGGCAAGAGTGTTCGAAAGCCAGGACGCCAGCGTCAAGGCGATCCTGTCGAACAAGATCCAGGCCGGCGATGTCGTCGTCATCCGCTATGAAGGGCCACGCGGCGGACCCGGCATGCAGGAAATGCTCTACCCGACCAGCTATTTGAAATCGAAAGGCCTCGGCAAAGCCTGCGCACTGATCACCGACGGTCGTTTTTCCGGCGGCACCTCCGGCCTGTCGATCGGCCATGTCTCGCCGGAAGCCGCGGAAGGCGGTCTGATCGGGCTGGTCAGGGAAGGCGACACGATCGAGATCGATATCCCCAACCGCACCATCAGGCTTGCTGTCGACGACGCCGAACTCATCGCCCGTCGTGCCGCGATGGAGGCCAGGGGAACGGCTGCCTGGAAGCCCGAAGAAAAGCGCAAGCGCAAGGTGACGACGGCCTTGCGCGCCTATGCGGCGATGGCGACAAGTGCCGCCAAGGGGGCGGTGCGGTACGTGCCGGAATAGAGGCTTTTCCTTCTCCCTTTGTGGGAGAAGGTGGATTGGCGCGCAACGCCAAGACGGTTGAGGGGTGCTGGACGGAGTGCCGCCGGCGCCAAGCTGGAACACCCCTCATCTGGCCGCTTCGCGGCCACCTTCTTCCACAAGGGAAGAAGGGAAGGGCCGCGCCTGAAGGTTCCGCCTTGCGGCAGCACGCTGCATGGAAAGAAACGGCTTTTTTGAACGAGGTGGCGCTAGATGGATTTTGACCTTGTGGTGCGCGGCGGGACGCTGCCCGACGGCAGGATCGCGGATATCGGCATCGTCGGCGAAACGATCGCAGCGATAGAGCCCGAGCTGAACGTCAGCGCCGGCACGGCGATCGATGCCCATGGCAATCTGGTCTCGCCGCCCTTCGTCGATCCGCATTTCCATATGGACGCCACGCTTTCGCTCGGCATTCCGCGCATCAATGTCTCGGGCACGCTGCTCGAAGGCATCTCGCTTTGGGGCGAGTTGAAGCCGCTTCTGACCCACGAAGCGGTGCGCGACCGTGCGCTCGCCTATTGCGACTGGGCGGTGTCGATGGGCCTGCTCGCCATCCGCACCCATGTCGATGTTTGCGACGACCGCCTGCTGGCGGTGGAAGCGCTGCTCGAGGTGAAGAAGACGGTCGCCCCCTATATCGACCTGCAACTGGTCGCCTTTCCGCAGGACGGCTTCTATCGCTCGCCGACGGCGCGCCAAAACACCATCCGCGCGCTCGACATGGGCGTCGATGTCGTCGGCGGCATTCCGCATTTCGAGCGGACAATGGCCGACGGCACGCGCTCGGTGACGGAACTCTGCGAGATGGCGGCCAGGCGCGGCCTGATGGTCGACTTGCATTGCGACGAGACCGACGATCCGCTGTCGCGCCACATCGAGCAGCTTGCCTATGAGACGCAGCGGCTCGGGTTGCAGGGCAGAGTGGCCGGCTCGCACCTGACATCGATGCATTCGATGGATAATTACTACGTTTCGAAGCTATTGCCGCTGATTGCCGAGGCCGGCGTTTCGGCGATCCCCAATCCGCTGATCAACATCATGCTGCAGGGCCGCCACGACACCTTTCCCAAGCGCCGCGGACTGACGCGGGTCAAGGAGATGCTGGCGCAAGGCATCCGCGTCGGCTGGGGCCAGGATTGCGTGCTCGACCCCTGGTATTCGCTGGGCACCGCAGACATGCTCGACGTCGCCTTCATGGGCCTGCATGTCGCGCAGATGTCGAGCCCGGCCGAGATGGCGCGCTGCTTCGACATGGTCACCAACGTCAATGCAGCCATCATGGGCCTCGATCACCTTGGCCTGGCCGTCGGCAAGCGCGCCAGCCTGGTCGTTCTCGATGCCGGCAATCCGGTCGAAGCGCTGCGGCTGCGCCCCGAGCGCCTCTGCGTCATCGCCAGAGGCAAGGTGGTGGCCGAGCGGAGCCGGCAGGACACGCGGCTTTCGATCGCCGGAAGGCCGGGCACGGTGAACCGGCGCCACGCTTAAAGCGCGTCGCGTTTGAACGGACCCACGCGACGCGCTTTAAGGTCTTGTTTTTAAGCGTGTCGTTATCGCAAAACCGCTGCACACTTTTGCGCGACATGCATTAGTCCAGCCGATTTCCGGCGCTGGTCTTACCGAATTCTCGATTTTCGCCTCGTCATGGCCGCAGCTTGCGACTACGACGCGGGTCACCGTACCCCCACGGCGAGGAACCGGTAACGGCATGGCGCGGCCCGCAGCCCAGTACTCAACGATCATGAACGTGCTGCTGGCGGGCATCCTGCTGATGCTCGCCGGCGATTTCTTGTTTGCGTTGAACGATGCGATGGGCAAGTGGCTGGTCGCCAGTTTTTCCGTCGGCCAGGTCGTGCTGATCCGCTCGATCGGCGCCTTTTTCATACTCGGGCCGATGATTGCACATCAGGGCCCGGCCAAGCTGTTTCGCATGGAGCGGCCGGAGCTGCAGCTGCTGCGCGTGGTGATGACGACGCTCGACACGGCGCTGTTCTACGCGGCGGTCGTCTATCTGCCGCTCGCCGATGTGATGAGCTTTTACATGGCCGGGCCGATCTATGTCGCGGCGCTGTCGCACTTCCTGCTCGGCGAAAGGGTCGGCTGGCGCCGCTGGGCGGCTATCCTGGTCGGTTTCTGCGGCGTGCTGATCATGCTGAAGCCGTCCTCGGCCGCGTTCTCGCTGTCGTCGATGTTCGCGCTCGCCGGCAGCATTTCCTTTGCCTTCGCCATCATCCTCAATCGGCGGCTGCGCGGCACCAGCGACACCTCGCTGGTCACCTGGCAAACCATCGGCACGCTGCTGGTCGGCGCTGCGTTGACCATAGGCAGTTGGAAGACGCCGTCATCGCTCGATTTCGGCGCCATGCTGCTTCTCGGCGTCGTCTCCTGCGGCGCGCACCTGATGATCACCCGGGCGTTGAAGCTTGCCCCTGCCTCGACCTTGGCGCCGCTGCATTACAGCCTGCTTTTGTGGGCAGTGGTCTTCGGATTGGCCTTCTTCGGCGATGTGCCTGGGCCGCGCATCCTGATCGGCTCGGCCATCGTCGTGCTGGCCGGCCTGTTCATCTTCCACCGCCAGAAGGTGGTCGACACGGTACCGCCCGAAAACGTTCCGAAGGGTGTGAATTAACCCCGGCGCACCACTGCGAGATGCCGCGAAAATTCCGGCATCTCCATCAGTGCCTTGCAGCGCGCAAACCGGCCGTCGGCATAGGCGCGAAAGTCGTCGGCCGGATTTTTGTTGGCAAGCTGGATCAGTCCCCACAGCGTCCACAGCAGGTCGCACATCGCCTTGTAGATGACGATGCGGGCGCGCTCCGCCGGTCTCGGCTCGCCGCCGAAATAGGCCAGCATCATCTCCTCGTCCTGCGCGGCGTCGAATTGCCCTTCCACGCTGAGGTCGCCGAGATCCCAGAGCGGATCGTTCATGCCGGAATATTCCCAGTCGACGATCCACATCCTGTCGCCCGTATCGAGAAAGTTTTCGCAGAGCGGGTCGCAGTGGCAGGCGACGATCGGCAGAGGTTGAGCCGCAAGTGCTGAGCGCACTGCCTCCGCCTCGCGGACCACATCGTGGTAGCCGGCAGGCAGGGCGACGTCCTTGGTTGACAGCACTTTCAGATAATCGTCGATCATCGCAAACAGCTCGAAGCGGAAGGGGAACACCGCGCCGGATGTGTGCAGTTTGCGAAAGGCCTTGCCGGCGCGTGCCGGGCTGCCCGGCCGAGTCTTGAACTTTTCCGGTGACATCGTCTCGGCACCGGCAACGAAGCGGGTCACCAACACGCCGGTCTCGGCATCGACATGCAGCACTTCGGGACTGACGCCGGCCTTCGCCGCTTCCCGCGCCGCCACTGCCTCGTTGGCGCGGTTGATGTATTCCTCGGTGCCCTTGCCGGGGATACGCAGGCAGAAATCCTTACCCCTGAAGACGAGGTTGGTGAGACCGCCGAGCCGTTCCAGAGGGCCGTCATAGCCGGCCAGCATCGGAATGGCCGCAAGTGCGGCGCGCGCCCGGTCGTCCGCCATGGATTTCGCTCCTTTCCCCGTGTTATTGGGACGACGACGGTTCCACAGTTTTCGCCGTTTGGCTATGATCGCGTTGCGGATCGATACCAGGCGACGGAAAGCGATGACGGACAGCAATCAGCAGAGCGCACTCGCCGCAGCCTATGCGGCGAAGCGGCCGGAAGACGTCGCGGCGCTCTACGACAGTTGGGCAGGCACCTATGACGCCGACATGTCGGCGGCTGGCTATCGCCATCCCACCATCTGCCTTGCCTTGCTGGCCCGCCATCTGCCGCGCGGCGCCGCTCCTCTGCTCGATGCCGGCGCCGGCACCGGGCTCATCGGCGAATGGCTTGCCATTACCGGTTATCCGCAGGTCGAGGCGCTCGACATCTCGGAAGGCATGCTGGCGCAAGCCGCGCGCAAGGGCGTCTATTCGGCGCTGCACTGCCTGGCGCTTGGCGGACCGCTGCCCTTCGTGGACGACGCCTATGCCGGGATCATCTCAGCCGGCGTCTTCACGTCCGGCCATGTCGGGGCCGAGGGTCTGGACGAGCTGATCCGCATCTGCCGGCCGGGCGGGGTGATCGTGCTGACAGTGAAGAACACGCTGTGGGATGCCGGGTTTGCCGCGCGGATCGCCGATCTCGAGGCGCAAGGCACCGTCACGCGCGCCGAAGAGACGCCGTCCTATGTTTCGATGCCAGGCGAGGCCGATACCGTGCCGAGCCGGGGGCTGGTGCTCATCGTGAACTGAGGCTGAAACCGAAAGGCTCTACGCCTTCACCTTTGCTCCTGCCGGATCGTAAAGCGGCTCGAGGTGTATCTTAGCCGGCGTCCGTTCCATTGCCACCACCAGCTCGTAGTTGCCGGAAGTGAGGAAATCATCGTTGACGCCATCGGCATTGCGCACATAGCCGTAGCCGATGTTCTTGCCGATGGTGTAGCCATAGCCGCCGCTGGTGAGATAACCGACCGCCTCGCCGTTGCGCAGGATGGTCTCGCGCCCGAGCAGCACGACGTCCGGATCATCGACAGTGAAGCCGGCAAAGCGTTTCCCGAGCGCCGCGCCGTCGAGCTTTTCCAAAGCCCGCCGGCCGAGGAAATCGGTGTTCTTCCTGAGCTTCACCGCCCAGCCGAGGCCGGCCTCCTGCGGCGTGTCGTTGGGCGTGATGTCGGCGCCCCAGGCGCGGTAGCCCTTTTCCAGCCGCAGCGATTCCAGCGCCCGATAGCCGACCGGGCGAATGTCGTGGACAGCGCCCGCCGTCATCAGCGCGTCGAAAACCTCGCCCGTCGCCGCGATCGGCGCATGCAGTTCCCAGCCGAGTTCGCCGACATAGGTGACGCGCAGTGCCCGGATGGCATGACCGGCAATGGCGATCTCGCGAACATGGCCGAATGGAAAGGCGGCATTCGAGACGTCGGCATCGGTCACCGCTGACAGCACGTCACGGGCGCGCGGCCCCATCAGCGACAATGTGCCGAAATCCTCGGTGACGTCGGTCAGCGTCACGTCGAACTCCCGGCCGATATGATCGGCAATCCAGGAGAAATCATGCGTGCGGAAACCGGTGCCGGTGACCACGTAGAATTTTTCCTCACCGAGCCTCGCCACGGTCAAATCGGCCTCGATGCCGCCGCGCGTATTGAGGAGCTGCGTGTAGGTCAGCCGGCCGACCGGCTTGGCGACGTCGTTGGCGCAGATCCAGTCCAGCGCCTTCAGCGCGTCGGCTCCGGTCATTTCGTATTTGGCGAAAGACGACTGGTCGAAAATACCGATCTTTTCGCGCACGTGGCGGTGCTCGTCGCCAACCGCCGGGAACCAGTTCTGCCGGCCCATCGAATAGACGTCCTTCGGCTCGATGCCTTCCGGCGCGAACCAGTTCGGCCGCTCCCAGCCAAGTTTCGAGCCGAACACGGCGCGATGTTTTTGCAGCCGCTCGTACAAAGGCGAGACGATGCGCGGCCGGCCGCTGACATATTCCTCATGCGGGAAGCCGATCGTGTAGTGCTTGCCATAGGCTTCCAGCGTGCGGTCGCGGACCCATTGCCGGTCGCGGTGGAGATCGGAGAAGCGGCGGATGTCGACCACCCACAGATCGAGCGGCGCCTCGCCGTCGACGACCCATTGCGCCAGCACCCAGCCGGCGCCGCCGCCGGACGCGATGCCGAAGGCATTGAAGCCGGCGCCGACGAACATATTGGCGCAGTCCGGCGCCACACCGAGGATGAAATTGCCATCCGGCGTAAAGCTCTCCGGCCCGTTGATCATCTGCTTGACGCCGGCATTGGCGAGCGCCGGGACACGCTCGATCGCCTGGCTCATATGCTGCTCGAAATGATCGTAATCATCGTCGAACAGCCGGAACTCCCAATCGTCCGGCACATCGCCGCCCGGCAGACCGGTCGTCCACGCCTGCGGGTTCGGCTCGTAACCGCCCATCACCAACCCGCCGACCTCCTCCTTGAAATAAGTGCGGCGATCGGGGTCGCGAATTGTCGGCGCGTCGGTCGGCAGGCCATCGATCTTTTCGGTGATGATGTACTGGTGCTTCACCGGCTGCAGCGGCACGTTTATGCCGGCGAGCGCACCCACCTGCCGCGCCCATTGCCCGGCGCAGTTCACTACCTTGTCGCAGGCGATATCGCCCTTGCTGGTCTTTACCGCGGTGATCCGGCCGTCTCTCATTTCGAAGCCGGTGACCCGCACCTCCTCGAACAATTTTGCGCCATGCATGCGCGCACCCTTGGCCAGCGACTGGGTGATGTCGGAAGGGCTTGCCTGACCGTCGGTCGGCAGCCAGGACGCGCCGACGAGGTCGCCGGTTTCCAGCAGCGGCCACATTTCCTTGACCTCGGCCGGCGACAGCAGATGCATGTCCATGCCGAAGCTCTTAGCCGTCGTTGCCAGCCGCTTATACTCGGTCCAGCGGTCGGCATTGGTGGCGAGGCGCAGGCAGCCAGTCATCTTCCAGCCGGTGGCGAGGCCGGTTTCGGCTTCCAGCCCCTTGTAGAGATCGACGGAATATTTGAGCACGCGCGTGATCGACGCCGACGAGCGCAGCTGGCCGACCAGCCCGGCAGCATGCCAGGTCGAACCCGAGGTCAGTTTGCCCTGTTCGAGCAGCACGATTTCGGCCTTGTGGTCGCGCGCCAGATGATAGGCCGTCGAACAGCCGATGATGCCACCGCCGATGACGACGATCCCGGCCTGGGCGGGCAAGGTCATGTCCGCGTCCCGTATTTTGTCTTGTAGTTTTCCAGGGCGGCTTCGAGCCGCGCCAGGTTTTCGTCAGCGTAGGCGGCGTAGTCGACACCGGGCGCGTCGAGGTAAAGCTCGGAAACCATGCCCCACATCGCCTCACGCAGCAGCGACGCGCATTGCATGGCGGCGTGCGAGCGCCGTATCGCCGGGTCCGGCTCCTTCATGAAATAGGCGGTCAGGAAGGCGAAGGACTCCTCGTCGCTCATGCCTGCATTCGACGCCGCGCCGGCAAGGTCGAACATCGCGGTGTTGAAGCCTGCATATTCGAAATCGATGAGCCACAGCCTGTGACCGTCATCGATTATGTTAGCCGGCAAGAGGTCATTATGGCCGAAGACGATCGGCAGCAGCTTTTGCGCGCGCTCGAGCTCGTCCGCCAGCGTCAGCAGGCGCGGCAGTTCGCCCAACTTGCGGCTGCGGCCTTCCTCCAGCGTGCGCGCATAGTCGCGAATGACATGGAATACCCAGAACATGAAGCCGGCGCCGGAGACATGACCGGGCATCTCCCGGTGGAAACCGCGCAGCAACGCGGCAACGCGGCCGAGATCGGCGCGCACGTCCTGCGCGACGTAGGCCTTGGCGCCGAGATACTCCGTCACCATGACGCCGGGTCCAGTGAAGTGGACGGCCGGAGCGAAGCCTGCCGCGTGCGCTGCCCGCGCCGTCATCATCTCGCGCTCGCGAAAGACATGGTGGAACGGATAGTCCTGGCCGAGCCGCACGACGTGCCGCCCGGCCGCGTCCTTGACCAGATAATTGGCATTGCTCAGCCCGCCCGGCAGCGGCGCGATGTCGATGCTGCCGGTCCAGCAAGGCAGCGCACGGATGCGGTCTTCGACAGTCACGATCTCGTCCAACATTGGGTCAATTTTCCACGCATGTCACGGCTGGCCAGCGATGACAATCGGACGGAGGAATGGAGGCAACGCGAAGATCTCGTCGGTGCAGATCTCGGGATCGGTATCCCGCACCGCACCGACGAGCCCCTTTGTGCCGGGTTCTTCGACACCGGCATCCGCCCCCGCGGATCCTGAATTTCGGTACCCTTGCACCCGACGATCTCCCGGGCGTTCGGGCAAGCGATTTTTCGTGCGGCTCAGCCTCCGTCCTCCGTTCCGAGCCTGTCACAGCGATAATGTCGCGCCACGCTGGAGGCGTTGTCAACGCGAAATTGTGGTATTTTCTGGTTTTTTGCCCGAATTTTGCTAAATTCCTTGGAGTTAGTGGCATTTATGCCGTAGAAACGGTCAGCGGTGCAACAATCCGACCGGATGGAACCGATGGTCCACTCGAAGCGGCATGGCGAAATCCTGCGCCTCCTCAAGGAGGAAGGCACCGTGACCATTGCGAGCCTGGCCGACCGGCTGGGCGTCTCGCTGGAGACAGTACGCCGCGACGTCAAGCCACTGACCAGCGACGGTTCCATCCTCAAGATGCACGGCGCCGTCGGCCTGCCGTCGATTGCCGGCGAAGCGCCGTTCGAGCGGCGCATGCGCGAGAACGCCGATGCCAAGCGGGCAATAGCGCGCATGGTCGCCGCCACCATCCGCGACGGCGAATCGATCATGCTCGACACCGGCACCACCACCTCTTTCCTGGCCCGGGAACTGCTCGGCCACCGGCGGCTGACGGTCGTCACCAACTCCTCCGACATCGCCCGCACGCTGGCCACCGTCAACGGCAATAAGGTCTACATGGCCGGCGGCGAGCTGCGCAGCGATTCCGGTGCTGCCTTCGGCGTCTCGGCCATCGAATTCGTCAGCCGCTTTTCCGTCAGCCATGCAGTGATATCGACCGGTGCGGTCGATGCCGTCACCGGCGTCATGGACTATGATCTGGAAGAGGCCGAATTCGCCCGCATGGTGCTGTCGCGCGGCCAGCGTTCGCTTGTCGTCACCGACCACAGCAAATTCGGCCGCCAGGGCCTTGTTCAGGTCTGCGGCTTCGGCGGCTTTTCCGAACTCGCGACCGACCGTCCGCCGCCGCACGACATCGCCGCCGCCCTTGCCCAGGCCGGCGCACGACTCAGCATTGCCGATGGCGGAAGCGAGGGCTGAGCTCTTATCGGGAGCACCATCGGGAGATCTGCGCCAGCACCCACTTCCCAGCGCCGCCTCTGCCGTGTTTAGTCCGGCCATGGCTTTCACCATCCGCCAATTGCAGTTCTTCATCGCCGTCGCCGAGCAGGGCACAGTGTCGGGCGCCGCCCAGAACCTGTCGATCTCGCAATCCTCGGTCACCGAGGCGATCAAGGAGCTGGAGCACGATCTCGGCGTCGAGCTGTTCGAGCGCCACCCGCGCGGCTTGAACATCACCCACAAAGGCCACCAGTTCCTGCGCCATGCGAGAAAGATCCTGGCCGACGTTTCCGATGCGCGCCGCGCCTTCTTCGGCGAACAGGCCGCGGCAAGCGGGCGGCTGCAACTTGGCGTCACCTCGCTGGTCGCCGGCTATGTGCTTTCCGATCTTCTTGCCCGCTACCGCCGCGCCTATCCGGGTGTCGAGGTCTCGGCGATCGAGGACAATGGCGACTATCTCGAGCACCTGTTAATTGGCGGCAAGCTCGACATTGCCGTCATGGTCACCTCGAACCTGCGCGACCGCACGGCACTGCAGTCCGAAATCCTCGAAGTCTCGGCCTATCGGCTGTGGCTGCCGCTCGGCCATCCCTTGGCCGGTGCCGACATCATCGGCATCGGCGACATCGCCTCGGAACCGCTGATCATGCTGACCGTCGACGAGATCGAGGAGAACACCGGAAAGCTGCTGACGGCAATCGGCGCCAAGCCGCATGTCGCCTTCCGCACCCGCTCGGTCGAAGCGGTGCGCAGCCTCGTCGCTACCGGCGCCGGCGTGGCGCTGCTGCCCGACCTCGTCTACCGGCCATGGTCGCTGGAAGGCGACCGCATCGAATCGCGCGATATTTCGGGGTCGTTACCAGTCGTCCAGGTCGGCATGGTCTGGCGGCGCGGCTCCGGCCTGCCGCAGGCGGCGCGCGACTTCATCGGACTTGCCCAGTCGCAGCGCATGGTGCGCCAACGGCCCGAGAAGATCGGCCGCTGACGTATCGGAAAAACCGATATCGGCTTTCTGATAAATGAATTTGCGAAACCGGAAATTTCGCAGCACTTTTCGGTCAGGGAACAAAGCTGCCGTTAGAGCGACGTGCGTCCAATTGGACGCACATAGTACGCTCTAAGACTTTTAGTTTTCGCATCGGGCTTTCAGAGCCGCGCATCCAACGTTTTTGAACGGGCGCATGATCTTCTTCCGAAACCCGAAACCGGTTTCGAGGTCATGCAAAATGGGAGATCGACGATGAATTCATTGCTGAAATCATGCACTGCCTTAACGGTCGCGCTGAGCTTCTCCGGCCAGGCCATCGCCCAGGTCAAGGAGCTCGGCAAAGGCGAAGGCGAGGTCAATATCGTCGCCTGGCCGGGCTATATCGAGCGCGGCGAAACCGACAAGGGCTATGATTGGGTCACGTCCTTCGAGAAGGAAACCGGCTGCAAGGTCAACGTCAAGACCGCTAACACCTCCGACGAGATGGTCTCGCTGATGAACGAGGGCGGTTTCGACCTGGTCACCGCCTCGGGCGATGCCTCGCTGCGTCTGGTCGCCGGCAAGCGCGTCCAGCCGATCAACACCGACCTCATCCCGAGCTGGAAGACGGTCGACGACCGGCTGAAGGATGCGCCCTGGTTCACCGTCGGCGGAGTCCATTACGGCGTCCCCTATCAGTGGGGGCCGAACGTGCTGATGTACAACACCGAAGTGTTCAAGGAGGCGCCGAAGAGCTGGAACGTGGTCTTCGAGGAAATGAAGCTTCCCGACGGCAAGTCGAACAAGGGCCGCGTCCAGGCCTATGACGGGCCGATCCACATCGCCGACGCCGCCAATTACCTGATGGCTCACAAACCGGAGCTCGGCATCAAGGATCCGTACGAACTGACCGAGGATCAGTACAAGGCGGCGCTCGACCTGCTGCGGGTCCAGCGTACGCTGGTCGGACGCTATTGGCACGACGCCGCCATCCAGGTCGACGATTTCCAGAACGAAGGCGTCGTCGCCTCCGGTTCTTGGCCCTACCAGGTCAACACGCTGATCGCGGCCAAGAAGCCGGTCGCCTCGACTATCCCCGAGGAGGGCGTCACCGGCTGGGCCGATACCACGATGATGGAGGCCGATGCTGCCCACCCGAACTGCGCCTACATGTGGATGGAGCATTCGCTGTCGCCAAAAGTGCAGGGCGACGTCTCCGCCTGGTTCGGCTCGCTGCCGGTTGTGCCCGCCGCCTGCAAGGGCAACGAACTGCTCGGGGAGGAAGGCTGCAAGACCAACGGGTACGACAATTTCGACAAGATCAAGTTCTGGAAGACGCCGGTCTCGAAATGCGCCACCCAGAACGACCAGTGCGTGCCCTATTACCGCTGGGTGTCGGACTATATCGGCGTCATCGGCGGGCGGTGAGTTCGCCTCACCTACGAAGCTCGGCGCTGCCCCTCACCCTTACCCTCTCCCCGTGAAGAACGGGGGGTCGCCAGCGTTGGAGCGCCTCCCTTCTCCCCGTCCACTATACGAGGAGAAGGTGCCGGCAGGCGGATGAGAGGCAGCGCTACCGCCTGAAATTTGATGAGCCTGACAGATCAGGACAGCCCCATGACCTCCGCCGTTTCCTTCCAAAACGTCTCTCGCCATTTCGGCAGCGTGCGTGCCGTCGACGCGGTCGATCTCGACATCGTGCCGGGCGAGTTCTTCGCCATGCTCGGGCCTTCCGGCTCGGGCAAGACGACGTGCCTGCGCCTCATCGCCGGTTTCGAGCAGCCGACGGCGGGCTCGATCTCGATCTTCGGCGAACGCGCCGAGGGCGTGCCGCCCTATCGCCGCAACGTCAACACCGTGTTCCAGGATTATGCGCTGTTCCCGCATCTCAACGTGCTCGACAACGTCGCCTATGGGCTGATGGTCAAGGGCGTCGGCAGACCGGAGCGGCAAAAGGCGGCGGAAGAAGCGCTGGCGCTGGTGCGGCTTCCCGGCTACGGCGCCCGTCGCCCTGGCCAGCTTTCCGGCGGCCAGCGCCAGCGCGTCGCGCTCGCCCGTGCGCTGGTCAACCAGCCCAAGGTGCTGTTGCTCGACGAGCCGCTCGGCGCCCTCGACCTCAAGCTTCGCGAAAACATGCAGGAGGAGTTGAAATCGCTGCAGAAGGCGCTCGGCATCACCTTCGTGTTCGTCACCCACGACCAGGGCGAAGCGCTGTCGATGGCCGACCGCGTGGCCGTCTTCAATGACGGCAAGATCATGCAGATCGGCACGCCGGAAGACATCTACCAGCGCCCCAAGACCCGCTTCGTCGCCGATTTCGTCGGCTCGTCCAACGTGCTGCCGCCGGATTTCGTCCAGCGCTATGCCGGCCAGCATCGCTGGGGCAGCCTGCGGCCCGAATCCATCCGTATTGGCCGGGCCAACGGCGAAGGGGTTGCCGCCCGCCTGGTCTCGACCAACTATCTCGGCGCCACGACAAGACTGGCGCTCGATGCAGAGGGCTTGCGGCTGCATGCCATCGTGCCGGCGGGTGCTGCCTTGCCCCGGGAAGGCGAGGCGGTGGTGCTCACCTTCAACCGCGAGCATTTGCATCTGATGGACGAGCCAGGATGAGCCTGGACGCTGCCATGCCGCGGGCCACGGCCCCCGCCATCCTGCCGGGTAGTGGCGGCGTACGCGGCGGGCTCTCCGATCTCTTCTGGCGCCGGCCGCAATTCTTGCTGCTCCTGATGCTGCTACCCCCGGTTCTTTGGCTCGGCATCGTCTATATCGGCTCGCTGTTTGCGCTGCTTTTGCAGAGCTTCTTTTCGATCGATGAGTTCTCCGGCCTCATCAACCGCGAGTTCACGCTGAAGACTTATGGCGACCTGCTGCAGGCCGCCAATCTCGACATCATCCTGCGCACGGTGACGATGGCGGCGCTGGTGACGCTGGCTGCGGCGGTCATCGCCTTTCCCATCGCCTATTACGCGGCGCGCTATGCGCGTGGCCGTTGGAAGGCGCTGTTTTATCTCGGCGTCATGCTGCCGCTGTGGTCGAGCTACCTGGTCAAGATCTATGCCTGGAAGCTGATCCTGGCCAAGGAAGGCATCCTGACATGGCTGCTGGCCAAATTGCATCTTCTCTGGCTGCTTGATGCCTGGCTATCGCTGCCGATCGTCGGCGGCAACTCATTGTCGGTCTCCTCAACCGGCACCTTCGTCGTCTTCGTCTATGTCTGGCTGCCATTCATGATCCTGCCGGTGCAGGCCGCACTCGAGCGCGTGCCGGGCAATTTGGTCGAGGCTTCGTCCGATCTCGGCGCCTCGCCCGGCCAGACCTTCGGCAACGTGCTGTTCCCGCTGGCGCTGCCCGGCATCGTTGCCGGCTCGATCTTCACCTTCTCGCTGACGCTCGGCGACTACATCATTCCTCAGATCATCGGCACCTCGCGGCTGTTCATCGGCCAGGCCGTCTATTCGCAGCAAGGCACCGCCGGCAACATCCCGCTCGCCGCCGCCTTTACCGTGGTGCCCATCGTCATCATGGGCTTCTATCTCTGGGGCGCCAAGCGCATGGGGGCTTTCGATGCGCTCTGACCGTGGCCCATCTGCGCCGATCGGCCTGAAGCTCGCTGCCACCGGCGGCCTGCTCTTTCTGCACCTGCCGATCCTGCTGATCTTCGTCTATGCCTTCACCACCGAGGAGAAGAGCTTCGTCTGGCCGCCGCCGGGCCTGACCACGCAATGGTTCGCCGTCACCTGGAACCGCCCCGACGTCTGGCAGGCGCTGTCATTGTCTGTGCGGGTCGCGGCGATCTCGACTGCCATCGCTCTGATCCTCGGCACGCTGTGCGCAGCCGCCGTGTCCCGCACAAAATTCTTCGGCCGCGAAACCATCTCGCTGCTGGTCATCCTGCCGATCGCGCTGCCCGGCATCATCACCGGCATCGCGCTGCGCTCGGCCTTCGCGCTGGCCGAAATCCCGTTCTCGTTCTGGACGATCGTGCTCGGCCACGCCACTTTCTGCGTGGTCGTCGTCTACAACAATGCGGTCGCCCGTTTCCGTCGCACCTCCGGCTCGATGATCGAGGCGTCGATGGATCTCGGCGCCGATGGTTTCCAGACCTTTCGGCATGTCGTGCTGCCCAACATCGCAACCGCGCTGCTGGCCGGCGGCATGCTTGCCTTTGCGCTGTCCTTCGACGAGGTCATCGTCACCACCTTCACCGCCGGCCAGCAGCAGACGGTGCCGATCTGGATGCTCGAAGAATTGATCCGTCCGCGCCAGCGTCCGGTCACCAATGTCGTGGCGATGGTGGTAGTGCTGGTGACGCTGCTCCCCATCCTCGCTGCCTATTACCTGACCCGCGACGGCGACCAGATCGCCGGTTCGGGCAAATGATCTCGTTCATAAGGGAGAGACTTCCATGGACACGCAGATGCTGATCGGCTCGAAATTCGAAAAAGGCACCGAAACCGAGGAGCCGATCCTCAACCCGAAGACCGGGGCGACCATCCTCAATCTGCCTGAGGCCAGCCCAGCGCAGATCGAGGCGGCCGTGCTTGCTGCCGAAAAAGCCTTCGTCACCTGGTCCCGCACAACACCGGCGCAGCGCGCCGGCTATCTCCTGAAGATCGCCGATCGCATCGAGGCTGCTGCACAGGATTTCGCGGCGCTCGAGGCGCTGAACTGTGGCAAGCCGATCAATGCCGTGCTCAATGACGAGATCCCGGCGATCGTCGACTGCTACCGCTTCTTTGCCGGCGCGGTCCGCTCGATGCCCGGCCAGGTCGCCGGCGAATACATTCCCGGCCACACCTCGATGGTCCGCCGCGACGCCATCGGCGTTGTCGCGTCGATCGCGCCGTGGAACTATCCGCTGATGATGATGGCCTGGAAGCTGGCGCCGGCGATTGCCGGCGGCAACACAGTCGTCTTCAAGCCGTCGGAACAGACGCCGCTGACCGCGCTGAAGCTGGCGAAAATCCTTGCCGAGATCCTGCCGGAAGGCGTCGTCAGCGTCGTGCTCGGTCGCGGCGACAGCGTCGGCAACACGCTGATCAACCACCCGAAGGTCAACATGATCTCGATCACCGGCGACGTCGCCACCGGCAAGAAGGTGCTGCAGGCTGCCGCCAAATCGGTCAAGCGCACGCATCTCGAGCTCGGCGGCAAGGCGCCGGTCATCGTCTTCGACGACGCCGATCTCGGCGCGGTGGTCAACGGCCTGCGCGCCTTCGGCTATTACAATGCCGGCCAGGACTGCACCGCCGCCTGCCGCATCTACGCCGGCAAGAAGATCTACGACAAGCTCGTCGCCGACCTCTCCGCTGCCGTCTCGACCATCAAGTATGATCGTCCTGACGATACCGAAAACGAGATCGGCCCGCTGATCTCGCGTCGCCAGCGCGACCGCGTCTCGAGCTTCGTCGAGCGCGCCTCTGAGCTCAAGCACATCGAGATCACCACGGGCGGCAAGCCGGGCGAGGGCTCCGGCTTCTTCTATCAGCCGACCGTCGTCGCCGGCGCGCTGCAGGAGGACGAGATCGTGCGCCGCGAAGTGTTCGGTCCGGTGGTCTCGGTCACCCGCTTTTCCGAAGTCGACGAAGCGGTGAACTGGGCCAATGACTCTGACTACGGCCTGGCGTCGTCGGTGTGGACCAAGGATGTTTCGCGCGCCATGGCGACGGCGGCCCGGCTGCAATATGGCTGCACCTGGATCAATACCCATTTCATGCTGACCAACGAGATGCCGCATGGCGGGTTGAAACAATCCGGCTACGGCAAGGACATGTCGCTCTACGCGCTGGAGGACTATACCGCCGTCCGCCACGTCATGGTCGCTCACGGGTAGCGCCCGCGAGGAGACGCCTATTCTTCCGCCTCCTCCGCCTCGCCTGCGGCCGGCGCCACCAGCAGCACAGCGGCGCCTAGGAGCGCGGCGATGAAGGAGCCGGCGAGGATGCCGACCTTGACCGCGTCCTGCAGGGCGGCGTCGCTGGCGAAGGCGAGCAGGCCGATGAACAGGCTCATGGTGAAACCGATGCCACAGAGCAGCGAAATGCCGACCATGTGCAGCCAGCCGGCATTGACCGGCAGATCGGCGAAGCCAAGCCGGATGGCAAGCGCGGAAGACCCGAACACGCCGACCAGCTTGCCCAAGACGAGGCCGGCGGCGACGCCGAGCGTCAGCGGCTCGGCCAGGGCGGCAGCGCTGAGACCGGCGAGCGAGACGCCGGCGTTGGCAAAGCCGAAAATCGGGATGACGAAAAAGGCGACGACTTTGTGCAGGCCGTGTTCGAGCCGGTGCAGCGGCGAATGGTCGAGATCATGGCCGCTGCCCGGCGATATCTTCAGTGGTATGGTGAGGGCCAGCGCGACGCCGGCGAGCGTCGCATGGACGCCCGATTTGAGCACCAAAACCCACAGAACGATGCCGAGCAAGATGTACGGCAGCAGCGTCAGCACCCGCATGCGGTTGAGCACCACCAGCAGCGCGATCACGGCGAAGGCGGCGCCGAGATAGGCGAGCGAGAGGCCGCTGGTATAGAACACCGCGATGATGAGCACCGCGCCGAGATCGTCGATGATGGCGAGCGCCGTGAGGAATATCTTCAGCGAGCCCGGGACGCGGCTGCCGAGCAGCGACAGCACGCCGAGCGCAAAGGCGATATCGGTGGCGGTTGGGATCGCCCAGCCGGACAGAGCGGCTGGATTGTTGCGGTTGATGGCGACGTAGACCAGTGCCGGCGCTGCCATGCCGCCGGCGGCGGCGATGCCGGGCAGCACGCGGCGCGGCCAGGTCGACAGCTGGCCGTCAAGCATTTCGCGCTTGATCTCGAGGCCGACCAGCAGGAAGAACATCGCCATCAGGCCGTCATTGATCCAATGCGAGACGCTGAGCGGTCCGAGATAGGCATGGAGGGCGGAGAAATAAGCCTCGCCCAGCGGCGAATTGGCGACGATCAGGGCCAAGGCCGCCGCAGCCATCAGGATGAGGCCACCGGCCGCCTCGCTGTCGAGGAATTCGCGCAGCATGGAGACCAGCCGCTTTTCGTCCTGCATGTCGCCTCCGTCGTATCAGCGGCAAGGTCCGACACCGCCAAGCGATGATGCGCAAACAGCGCTGGCCGGGCAAGCCTGTAATGAGAGCCCTTTAGCGCGGCGCGCGCTTGGCTAGGATGCGTTGCAGCGTGCGGCGATGCATGTTCAGGCGGCGTGCGGTTTCCGAGACGTTGCGGTCGCACATTTCGTAGACGCGCTGGATGTGTTCCCAGCGCACGCGATCGGCCGACATTGGATTTTCTGGCGGCGCTGCGCGTTCGCCCGCGGTGCGGGTCAGGGCGGCAAAAATATCATCGGCATCGGCCGGCTTCGACAGATAGTCGATGGCGCCGAGCTTTACCGCCGTCACCGCGGTGGCAATGTTGCCGTAGCCGGTGAGGATGATGGCGCGGGCATCGTCGCGCTTCTCGCGAATCGCGGCGACGACGTCGAGGCCGTTGCCGTCGGCCAGCCGCATGTCGACCACCGCATAGGCCGGCGGATTGGCGCGCGCCTTGGCAACCGCCTCCTCGACGCTCTCCGCCGTCTCGACCACGAAACCCCTGGTTTCCATGGCGCGGGCAAGCCGCGTCAGGAATGGCTTGTCGTCGTCCACGATCAGCAGCGAGGTATCCTCGCCTTCGACCATTGCGCCAATCGTTTCGTCAGTACTCATCGTGCTGAAAATCCTGCTGCCTGATTTTTACGCAAATATAGTTTTGCAACGCTATTGTCCAATTTAGGCCGTGTCGAACATGGTGGCCGAAGCCTGCTCGGGATTGAGGAAGACGCTGCGCGGCCACGATATCTGCACGATAGCGCCCTCGCCGGGCTCGCTTGAATTGCGGAAATCGAGCGTCGCGCCGGAGCGTTCGAGCAAGGTCTTGGCGATGAATAGGCCGAGGCCGAGGCCGCCGCCGGCTTCGGTGCCTTGTCGCGTCGACATATAGGGTTCTCCGATACGGTCGATGATCTCCGGTGGAAAGCCCGGCCCGTCGTCGATGATCGAGAAGCTGACGGCGGCCTCATTCCAGTTCCAGCGCACTGTCACGCTGTTGCGGGCGAAGTCGACCGCGTTCTCGACCAGATTGCCGAGGCCGTAAATGACGCCGGGATTGCGCCGGCCCACCGGTTCCGGGCCGACGCGCTCGCCCGGCCGAAGCTTGATCGAAATGCCGAAATCGCGGTGCGGCGCCGTCACCTCCTCGACCAGCGAGGTCAGCGGCAGGCGCGAGAGGTGCACCTCGCTCTCGGAGGACAGGCTGGTCAGGCGCTTCAGGATTTCGCGGCAGCGCTCGCTCTGCGAACGCAGCAGCTTCACGTCCTCGCCGTATTTCGGATCTTCGCCAAGCGCCTTCTCCATTTCCTTGGCGACAAGTGTGATGGTGGCGAGCGGTGTGCCGAGCTCGTGCGCGGCGGCCGCGGCGAGGCCGTCGAGGGCAGAGAGATGCTGCTCTCGCTGCAACACCAATTCCGTGGCGGCAAGCGCGTTGGCAAGCAGCCGCGCCTCCTCGGCCACCCGAAAGGCATAGATCGCGGTAAAGGCGATGGAGCAGAACACCGCCATCCAAATGCCTGCGACATAGATGAACGGCATCGCCAATGGCGCGCCCTCATGCCATGGCAGCGGCAGGTGGTAAAAGACCAGCAGCGTCGCCGCCACGATCACCAGCGCGCCGAGCATGGCGGTCAGCCGCAGCGGCAGCGACGTCGCCGAGACGACGACGGGCACGGTCATCAGCAGCGAAAACGGATTGGTGAGTCCGCCGGTCATGTAGAGCAGGCCGGCAAGCTGCAGGCTGTCGAAGGTCAGGATGGCGAAGGCCGAGAACGGGGTAAGCCGATGCGCCGCCGGATAGCGGAAGGTCAGCAAAAGGTTCATCCAGGCCGAACAGGCGATCAGCGCAAAACACATGCTGACCGGCAGCGGAAATTTCAGCCCGTAAGCGACGACAAGCACGGTCAGGCTCTGGCCGACGATGGCAAGCCAGCGCAACCTGATCAGCGTGTTGAGGCGCAGCCGCTGGCTTTGCTGGAAGTCGGGTGCGTGCAGGATGTTTATCATGGCCAGTGATTATAGAGGGGAAACAGCCGGAGGTCTTTTCCGAAAACCGCCGAAGCCGGCCCTCGGTTCGGGATGACAGTCTGGAAGCATCAGGTACCGCGCGGCTTGGCGCGGCTGGTGGCGGCGGCGAGAAGCGGGTTCTCCGGCCAGACATGCCTGGGATAGCGGCCGCGCATCTCTGCCCGCACATCGGCCCAGGAGCCGCGCCAGAAGCCGGGCAGGTCGCGCGTCGTCTGGATCGGCCGGTGAGCCGGCGACAGCAATTCGAGCGTCAGCGGCACAGTGCCGTTGGCGATCGCCGGATGCCGGTCGAAGCCGAACAGTTCCTGCACGCGGATCGCCAGCACCGGCCATTCGCCGTCATAGCGGATCGGCAGCCGGCTGCCCGACGGCGCGTCGAAATGGGTCGGCGCCAATGTGTCGATCTTGCGCTGCAATTCGTGCGGCACCAGCGTCATCAGGCCTTGCGAAAGCACGCTGGGATCGATTGCCGCAAAGGATGCCGCGCCGGAAAGGAACGGCAGCAGCCAGTCGTCGAGGCGCTCGACGAGCGCGGCATCGGAGACATCGGGCCATGGCGCGCCGAGGCCGCGATGCAGCCAGCCGAGCCGCTGCCGCAACGTCTCCGCCTCCCTGTTCCACGGCAACAGGGGCAGGCCGTGTTCGCGCAAGGCGTCGAGGATGGCGCGACCCGCGTCGGCACCGGTCGGCGCCGGCAGCATGCGTTCGGACAGCGTGATGGCGCCGAGGCGAACCGTTTCGCGCACCCGCACCGCGCGCCTGTCGCGGTCGAAGCTCACCTCGCGGCGGGTCTCGATCTTTTCCGCCAGCGCAGTGCGGATGTCGGCCTCATCGATGGCTGCCGCTGCGGTGATGCGGGCGTTCTGCGCCTTGCCCTGCAGGTCGGCGACGACGAGCCAGGTCTCGCCGGCCAGCGGATCGGAGGCGTCGAGCATGGCGCCCGAGCCGTTGGCAAGCACGAAGCGGCCACGCTCGCCGCGCGCTTTGGCGACCCGATCCGGCCAGGCATGGATGAGGAGAGCGCCGGCTGTGCTGCCCTCCCCCTTGAGCGGGTCGGAAGGACGGGCGAGACCCGTGGCTCGCCCCGGCGCGTCGATCCGCGTAGCGGATCGGGGTGGGGTCGGTTCGGGCACGCCATCGACGACCCCGCCCCGTCTCCCTCGTCTCGCTGCGCTCGGCTCGCTCGCCGACCCTCCCCTCGAGGGGGAGGGTGAAGCCTGCTTTGCCAGCCTCTCAGCCAGCTGCCGGGCGGCGGTGGCGCGCGGCGATCTTTCGGCGCGAAAGCGCAGCAGCCGCCGTTCGAGATCGGCACCATCGCCGCCAAGGCCACGCTCGGTCAATAATACGGCGAGCATCGCCGCCTCGAGCGCCTCTCCGGTCCTTGCCGCCTCGGCGACCATGTGGGCGAGCCGCACCGGTAGCGCCAGCCTGCGCATCGCGGCACCGGCATCCGTCAGGCGTCCTGCCGCATCGACAGCATCGAGCGCACGTAGCAGCGCCCTCGCCTCGGTGAGCGCCGGAGCCGGCGGGGGGTCGAGGAAGGACAGGCTGGTCGGATCGGCGACGCCGAACGCCGCACTATCGAGCAACAGGCCGGAAAGATCGGCCTCGAGGATTTCCGGCGGCGTGAAGGCCGGCAGGGCCGCCGTCTGCTCGGCCCGCCACAACCGGATGGCGACGCCCGGCTGCGTGCGCCCGGCACGGCCGGCGCGCTGGTCGGCGGAAGCGCGGGAAGCACGTACCGTCTCCAGCCGCGTCAGGCCGCTCGCCGGTTCATAGCGCGGCAGCCGCGACAGGCCGGAATCGATGACGACGCGCACGCCGTCGATGGTGATGGAGGTTTCGGCGATCGACGTCGCCAGCACGACCTTGCGGCGGCCGAGCGGCGCCGGCTTGATCGCCGCGTCCTGCGCCTTGTTGTCGAGCATACCATAGAGCGGCACGATGTCGGTATCGGCGCCGACCTTGCCCGCCAGCCGCTCGGCGGTGCGCTCGATCTCGCGCTGGCCGGGCAGGAAAGCGAGCACGCTGCCCTCCTCCCCGGCAAGCGCCGAGCGGATCGCCTTGGCCATGGCGTCCTCGATGGTGACGCCGGCCGGCCGCTCGTCATAGCGGATGTCGACCGGGAAGGCGCGGCCTGCGCTCTCGATCACCGGGGCGCCGGACAGCAATTTTGCGACACGCGCGCCGTCGAGCGTTGCCGACATCACCAGCAATCTGAGTTCGGGCCTCAGCGCACCCTGCACGTCGAGCGCCAGCGCCAGCCCGAAATCGCCGTCGAGCGAGCGTTCGTGGAACTCGTCGAATAGCACCGCCGCGACACCAGGCAGTTCCGGGTCGTCGAGGATCATGCGGGACAGCACGCCTTCGGTGACGACGAGAATCCTGGTCTTTGCGGAACTGCGGTTTTCCATGCGCATGGCATAGCCGACGGTTTCGCCAGGCTCTTGGCCGAGCAATTCGGCCATGCGGCGGGCGGCAGCGCGGGCGGCGAGGCGGCGCGGCTCGAGCAGGATGATCTTTCCGGCGCCGAGCCATTCAGCGTCGAGCAGCGCCAGTGGAACCAGCGTCGTCTTGCCGGCACCGGGCGGCGCCACCAGCACGGCGCTGTTACCATGGCTCAGTGTTTCATTGAGCGCCGGCAAGACAACGGAGACCGGCAGGTCCGGCAAGGGTTTTGTCGTCATGTGCTATGCTGTGCAGCCAGTTGGCAGCGACCGCATATCAGCGGTGGCGGTCGCGACGCAACCTCGGCGCCGACTCAAAGCCTGGTCCGCGAAAACGGGTTCCAGCGCACCGTGCCGAGCCGCACCTCCTCGCGCACCATCGTCAGCAGGCCGGAACCGCCGACCACGGCCAAGCCGACCAGCGACAGAAAATCCGGATATTCCCTGAAGAACAGCGCACCTAGAACCACCGCCCAGACGATTTGCGAGTAATGCGTCGGCGCGATGCGGTTGGCCGGCGCGTATTTGACCGCCAGCAGATGCAGCAGCTGGCCGCCGGCGGTAAAGGCGCCGGCCAGCACCAGCCAGGCCCATTGCCTGCCATCCGGCAGCGAGAACGAGGTAGCCGCCGCACCGACGCCGTTGAAGAGCAGGCCGTAGCCGATCAGCACGCCGAGCATCGTTGTGCGCTTTTCCTGCGCGGCGAGCGAACGCATCAGGATGACATTGGTGGCGGCCAGGAAGGCGATGATGAACGCCGCCAGATGGCCAAGCTGCAACTCGCGAAAACCAGGCCTGACGACCAGCATGACCCCGGCAAAGCCGGCGATGACCGCCAGCCATCGCCATGGGCCGACCTTTTCCTTGAGGACCAGCGTGGCCAGGATAGTGACGAACAGCGGCGCCAGAAAGATGAGCGCATAGACTTCCGCCAGCGGGATGGTGGTGAAGGCATAGACGCTGAGCACGCCCGAGGCGATGCCGGCCCAGGCCCGGGCCTGTACCGCCCAGGGCCGGTTGGTGCGCCAGAAATCGAGCCAGCGCTCGCCTGCCGGCCTGGCAAAGAACAGAAAGCAGCCGGCAAACAATGTCGAGAAGAAGCCGATCTCGAAGACGTTGAACTGCCCGCCCAGGCTTTTGACAACCGCGTCGCTGCACGAATAGCTTGCATAGGCGATGAGCGCGAGCAGAATTCCGTTGGGCACGTTTTTCCATTTCCGGGAGAGATGAGAGTGAAGATATTGGCGCTTGGCGCGCATCCGGACGACATCGAGATCTTCATGTTCGGTACGATGGCCGCCTATGCCGCGCAAGGCGCAGAACTCTTTTTTGCCATAGCCACGGATGGCGCCAGGGGCGGCTATGGCGATCCGGCCGCACTTGCCCGCACGCGCCGCAAGGAGGCGACGGCGGCGGCCGGCCTGCTTGGCGTGACGCCGCGCTTCCTCGACTTTCCCGATGGCGGGCTGGTCGCGGATGCCGCGCTGATCGGGGCGCTCAAAGCACTGATCGGCGAGATAGGGCCGGATCTGGTGATAACGCATGCGCCGAACGACTATCATGGCGACCACCGCGCGCTGTCGGATGGCGTGCGCATCGCAGCGTCATTCTCGGTGCCGGTGCTACATGCCGACACGTTCGGCGGCACCGGGTTTTCGCCAACGCACTACGTCGATACCTCCAGGCATTTCGATCTCAAGGCGGAGGCGATCCGGGCGCACCAGTCGCAGGATCCCGAGCGTTTCGTCGACGCGGCGCGCACGCAGAACGCCTTTCGCGCCGGCCAGTGCAACGGCCCAGCCGGATCGTTCGCCGAGGCCTTCCGCTTCGAGCCAGTCTTCCCCTTCGCCGATATCCGCGCGCTGCTGCCGCCGGCCCCCGTGATCCGTCCGGTGGCCGTCAGCAACAAGACGGTGACCTAGGCAGGTCGCCGCAACTTCTCACGTTGCTTTCCTATCCAGCATGCTGCGATGCAGCAACGAATTCGCTTGCCTTGTTTAGTAAAAATTGCATCACTAAACAAATTACTAAACATCCGGTGCGCCGCCGCGTCGTTGTGTTTGGGCCCCCGAGGAGGGGTTTAGCGGGCTCTTGAAACCGTCATCCGGACGCGTTTCGCAAATGGGAGGAAGGCATGAAATCGACCTTGAAATTGGCGTTGGGACTGGCATCGACACTCTTTGCGTCGACAGCCGTTTCGAATGTCGCGCAGGCAGAAGATCTGACGCTTTGCTGGGCAGCCTGGGACCCGGCCAACGCGCTTGTGGAATTGTCCAAGGACTTCACCAAGGAAACCGGCATCGGCATGAAATTCGAATTCGTGCCGTGGACCAACTATGCCGATCGCTTTCTCAACGAGCTGAATTCGCACGGCAAGCTATGCGACCTCATCATCGGCGACAGCCAGTGGATCGGCGGTGCCGCCGAGAACGGCCATTACGTCAAGCTGAACGACTTCTTCGACAAGGAGAAGATCAGCATGGACGATTTCGTGCCGGCGACCGTCGTCGGCTATTCGGAATGGCCGAAGAACTCGCCGAATTACTGGGCGCTGCCGGCCATGGGTGACGTCGTCGGTTGGACTTACCGCAAGGACTGGTTCTCCAAGCCGGAGCTGCAGAAGGAATTCAAGGAAAAGTACGGCTGGGATCTCGGCCCGCCGACGACCTTCGACCAATTGAAGCAGATCGCCGAATTCTTCCAGAAGCGCGACATCGACGGCAAGACCGTCTATGGCGCGTCGATCTACACCGAGCGCGGCTCGGAAGGCATCACCATGGGCGCCATGGACGTGCTCTACAGCTTCGGCTTCCAGTACGAAAACCCGAAAAAGCCCTACGAGATGGAAGGCTTCGTCAACTCCGATAAATCGGTGAAGGGCCTGGAGTTCTACAAAGCCCTCTACGATTGCTGCACCCCTCCCGGCGCCTCGAACAGCTACATGGGCGAAGGCGTCGATGCCTTCAAATCCGGCCAGGTGGCGATGCACATGAACTTCGCCTTCACCTGGCCAGGCCTGCAGAAGGACGAGAATGTCGGCGGCGACAAGATCGGCTATTTCGTCAATCCGAAAGGTCCGGACGGGGACCAGTTCGCCCAGCTCGGCGGCCAGGGCATCTCGGTGGTCTCCTATTCCGACAAGCAGGAAGCCGCGCTCAAATACATCAAATGGTTCGCCAACAAGGACGTGCAGTCCAAATGGTGGTCGCTCGGCGGCTATTCCTGCCTCAACGCGGTCGTCAAGGACCCGGCCTTCCCGGCCAGCCAGCCCTACGCGCAGACCTTCCTCGACTCGATGGCCATCGTGAAGGACTTCTGGGCCGAGCCGAGCTATGCCCCGCTGTTGCAGGCATCGCAGAAGCGCTTCCACGACTACGTCGTTGCCGGGCAAGGCTCGGCCAAGGATGCGCTCGACGGCCTCGTCAAGGACTGGACCGAGGTCTTCCAGGACGATGGCAAGATGTAGCCGGGGCAAGATGTAACCGGCTCCTCCCGAGCCCGTGACCGAACCGTCCCGTGCCACTTGGCACGGGACACAGTTCAGCTAAATTCCATTGTCGAGACGAGCCAAGTGACCGAAGCAGGACTGACCATGCTCAATCGGACGGCGGACAGCGTTGCCCGGGCTACGCCCGAGCCGTTGGCCCGCAAGGTCCGGGGCATCAGCGACAAGGGCCTCGCCTGGCTGTTCATCTCGCCGACGATCCTGTTGCTTTTAGCTATCAACATCTTTCCGCTGTTCTGGGCAATCTATCTGTCCTTCACCAATTTTCGCGCCAATCGGCCCAACGAGGTTGTGAAGAACCTTGGGCTGGCAAACTACAAGCGCATCCTCGCCGACCAGGACATCTGGATCGCCATGCAGACGACGGCGCATTTCGTGTTCTGGACCATCCTGCTGCAGACGCTGATCGGCTTCACGCTGGCTTGGCTGATCGACCGCAAGTTTCGGGGCCACGCCTTCTGGACGACAATCATCCTGGTGCCGATGATGCTGTCGCCGGCGGTGGTCGGTAATTTCTGGCGCTTCCTCTACGAGCCGCAGATCGGGCTGTTCGCCTATGCCGTTTCGTTCGTCACCGGCATTCCGGCAACCGAAATCAGCATGCTCTCCAACGTGTCACTGGCGCCATGGTCGATCATCATCGTCGACACCTGGATGTGGACGCCTTACGTGATGCTGATCTGCCTCGCCGGCCTGCGCTCGATCCCCGAATACATCTACGAAGCGGCCGAGGTCGACCGCGCCTCCAACTGGCGGCAGTTCTGGTCGATCACGCTGCCGATGGCGCTGCCCTTCATCATGCTGGCGGTGCTGTTTCGCGGCATCGAGAACTTCAAGATGTTCGACATGGTCAATTTGCTCACCGGCGGCGGGCCGGGATCGACCACCGAAGTGGCCTCGATCACGCTGAAGCGGCAGGCCTTCGAAAGCTGGCGGACGGGCTATTCCTCGGCCTTCGCCATCATCCTGTTCGTCGCAGTGTTTGGCCTCGCAAACATCTACGTCAAGGCGCTCAACAAGGTGAAGCAGAGATGAGCCTGACGTCAGCCCATTCCGTTGTCGCGCCGTCGGCCACGTCGAAGCGCGTCGCCGGCACGATCATCGTCGCCTACGCGCTGATCTCGATCGTGCCGCTGCTGTGGATCTTCGCCACCAGCTTCAAGACGCCGCCGGATTCGATCGCCTATCCGCCGAAGATCCTGTTCCAGCCCAGCCTCGAGGGCTACTGCAACCTGTTCTCGACCCGGACTCGGCAAACACCGGAATACATCAACTCGCTGGGACCGGCGACGGGCCTGTGCGACGAGACGGTGCGCAAGCGCAACATGGTGATCGCCGGCCCGTCCAACTTCATGCCGCGCTTCGTCAATTCGCTGATCATCGCGTTCGGCTCGACGTTTTGCGCGGTGTTCCTCGGCACGCTGTCGGCCTATGGTTTTTCGCGCTTCAAGGTGCCGCTCGCCGACGACCTTCTGTTCTTCATCCTGTCGACGCGGATGATGCCGCCGATCGCCGTCGCCATCCCGATCTACCTGATGTACCGGGAGCTTGGCCTGTCGGACACGGCTCTCGGCATGATCCTGCTTTATACGGCGGTCAACGTGTCCTTGGCGGTGTGGCTGCTGAAAGGCTTCATCGACGAGATCCCGCGCGAATATGAAGAAGCGGCGATGATCGACGGCTACACCAGGCTGCAGGCGTTCTGGCGCACGGTACTGCCGCAGGCGACCACCGGTATTGCCGCAACCGCCATCTTCTGCCTGATCTTTGCCTGGAACGAATATGCCTTCGCTGCGCTACTGACCTCGGGCACGGCGCAGACCGCGCCGCCCTTCATCCCGACCATCATCGGCGAAGGCGGTCAGGACTGGCCGGCGGTCGCGGCCGGCACGACGATCTTCCTGGTGCCAATCCTGGTCTTCACCATCCTGCTTCGCAAGCAATTGCTGCGCGGCATCACCTTTGGCGCGGTGCGTAAATGAGCATGATCGCAAAACGCAAATCGCGCTGGCCCGTCTGGGCCAGGCGCGGGCTGATGGAAAACGTCGCCACCGCGATCATCGCCATCGGCTTCCTGATGCTGTTCCAGCCCTTCGCACTGGTGCTCTACACCTATTCCTTCATCACCATGCTTGCGGGCACGGCGATGTTCATCATCGTCTCGAAATTTCCGGAGTAGACGATGGCCGAGATCAGGGTCGAACATCTGAGGAAGGCATTCGGCGATTTCGTCGCCGTGCAGGATTCCAACTTCGTCGTCGAGGACGGCGAATTCTTCGTCATGCTGGGGCCGTCCGGCTGCGGCAAGACGACGACGTTGCGCATGATCGCCGGGCTCGAACTGCCGACCGGCGGCAAGATCCTGCTTGGCGGCGAGGACGTCACCATGCGGCGTGCCCGCGAGCGCGACATCGCCTTCGTCTTCCAGCTGTTCGCGCTCTATCCGCACATGAATGTGCGGAAGAACATCGGCTTTCCACTGCTGGCGCAAGGCATGCCAGGCGCTGAAATCCGGAGCCGAGTGGAGGAGACGGCGAAGCTTTTGCGGATCGACCATCTGCTCAACAAATCGGTCTCCGGGCTTGCCGGCGGCGATCGCCAGCGCGTGGCGCTCGGCCGCGCCATCGTACGGCGGCCAAAATGTTTCCTGATGGATGAGCCGCTCGGCACGCTCGACACCGAATTCCGCGACCTGATGGTCCATGAATTGCGAGAACTGCACAACCGCATCCACGCCACCACCGTCTATGTCACGCATGACCAGATGGAAGCGATGTCGATGGCCGACAAGATCGCGGTGATGAACCACGGCGCCATCGAGCAGTTCGGCACGCCGCGCGAGATCTACGACCGGCCGGCGACGATGTTCGTCGCCGACTTCATCGGCTCGCCGCCGATGAATTTCCTCGGCTTCGGCGGCGGGCTTTCAAAGGGCGCCAGGGAAATTGTTGTGCAAGGCGCGAAGGTGGCCGTGCCGGAGATCCGCGAGGACGTCGCGCCGGCCGAGATGGCGCTTGGCATCCGACCGGAGCACATCCGCTTCGACGACGCTTCGAAGCTGCGCGGTGCTATTTACGGCACGGAATATCTCGGCACCACTCAGATCGTGGCGGTGGAGACAGCAGACGGCATCATCAAGGCCAGGGTGCCGGCCGAAATCCGGCTCAATCCGGGCGATCATGTGGGCCTGGCGCTGAGCAGCGCGCGGCTGTCGCTGTTCGCAAAAGGATCCGGCCGTGCGGTGCGCACCGAAATCCATGACTCGGCCTCCCAGGGGAGAGCACATCATGGCTGACGTTCACATCAAAAGCGTGACCAAGGCTTTTGGCGAGCATGTCGCCGTCGACAATCTCGACCTGCATATCGCCGACGGGGAATTCGTCGTGCTGCTCGGGCCGACCGGCGCCGGCAAGACGACGACGCTCAGGCTGATCGCCGGGTTGGAGCGTCCGGAAGCGGGCTCGATCCATATTGCCGGCCACGACACGACGACGCTGTCGCCGGCCGAGCGCGACACCGCTTTCGTATTCCAGCAATATTCGCTCTATCCGCATCTGTCGGTTTACGACAACCTCGCCTTTCCGCTGCGCTCGCCAGCACGGAAAATGCCGGAGGATCAGATCCGCCGCCGCGTCGAGGACGTGGCCAAGATGGTGCGCATCCACCACAAGCTGAATAATCGCTCGACCAAACTCTCTGGCGGCGAGATGCAGCGCGTCGCCATCGGCCGCGCTTTGGTGCGCAAGCCGTCGATCTACCTGATGGACGAGCCGCTGTCGTCGCTCGACGCCAAGCTACGCGCCGATCTCAGGCTAGAGCTGAAGCGCATCCAGGCGGAACTCGGCGCCACAATGCTCTACGTCACGCACGACCAGATCGAAGCGATGACCATGGCCGATCGCATCGGCATTCTCGCCGACGGCGTGCTGGTGCAGATCGGTTCCCCGCGCGCGATCTATTCTGAGCCGGCAAACCTTCACGTCGCCGCAAGGCTCGGCCAACCGGCAATCAATTTGTTGCCGGTCGGACTGCTGCCGGATGGTGGCGCGCCGGCGGGAACAAAGACGATCGGTGCTCGTACCGAACATCTTTCGATCGAGAAGGCGGCGAACGGCCATGCCGACGGCGTCGTCGATTGGGTCGAGCATCTCGGCGACCAGAACCATCTGCATGTGACGGTGGGGACCAGGAAGCTGGTGACGCTAACCGACCCCGACACCGACCTGGCGCAGGGCGACAAGATCATGATCCGCTATCGCTCGCCGCTGTATTTCGGCCCCGATGGGCGACGGCTGATGTGAGCGCTGCGCGAGTGTTTTCCTGGCACCTTTCAACCGGCAATTTCGGGCACCGGACCCAATTCGATGAAGCATTTTTTCAATCGCAGTGATACGATCGTAACTGAGGCCCTGGACGGCTTCCTCGCTACGACCGGCGCCGGCGATCTCGCTCGCCTCGACGGCTATCCCGAGATCAAGGTCATTCTCCGCGCGGACTGGGATAAGACCAAGGTCGCGGTCATTTCCGGCGGCGGGGCCGGGCACGAACCTGCCCATGCCGGCTTTGTCGGCATTGGCATGCTGACGGCGGCGGTTTCGGGCGAGATCTTTGCTTCGCCGAGCGTGGAAGCGGTATTGGCCGCCATCCGCGCGGTGACCGGTCCCGCCGGGTGCCTGCTGATCGTCAAGAACTATACCGGCGATCGCCTCAACTTCGGCTTGGCCGCCGAGAAGGCGCGCGCCGAAGGCTTCCGCGTCGAGATGGTGATCGTCGCGGACGACATTGCCCTGCCTGATATTGCCCAGCCGCGTGGCGTTGCCGGCACCTTGTTCGTGCACAAGATCGCCGGCCGCCTGTCGGAAGCCGGCAACGATCTGGCGACGGTTGCCGCTGCGGCGCGGGCGGCCGCGGCGGATATCATTTCACTCGGCATATCGCTGTCATCGTGCTCGATCCCCGGCCAGAGCCATGACGAAAGATTTGGCGCCAACGACGCTGAACTCGGCCTCGGCATCCATGGCGAACCGGGCGTTGAGCGGATTGCGGTGCAAAGTGCCGAAAGGCTGGTTGCGATCATGTCGGAGCGCCTTGCCGCGCGGCTCGATCCGGTCAGCGACTACGCCTTGCTGATCAATAATCTCGGTTCGGTGCCACCGCTGGAAATGTTGCTTGTCGCCAATGCGGTATTGGCTTCACCGCTGGCACAAAAGGTGACGCTGACAATCGGGCCCGGGCAGCTTATGACCGCGCTCAACATGAACGGCTTTTCCCTGTCGCTGATCCGGCTCGATGCGTCGCGCGAAGCGGCGTTGCGGGCGCCGGTAGGCCCTCACGCCTGGCTGCCGGCAAGAGCCGCTCGCCAAGCCAGCGTCGTGCCGATGGCCAAAGCCGCCGGCCCGAACGCGTCGAAAGCCAGCCAGGACGCACGCACCGACCGGTTGGTTGTCGCGGTCTGCGAACGGCTGATCTCGCTTGAAGGCGCGTTGAACGGACTGGATGCCAAGGCGGGAGACGGTGACACCGGATCGACTGTGGCGGCCGGTGCGCGCAGCGTGCTTGGCCGCATTGCGACACTGCCGCTCGCTGACCCTGCCGCAACGCTCGCCGTCGTCGGCGACATCCTGAGCGCCAGCATGGGCGGCTCTAGCGGCGTGCTGTTGTCGATCTTCTTCACCGCCGCCGCGCAGGCGCTGGAATCTGGCGAAACGCTTCCCAAGGCGCTTCTCGCCGGCCTCGATCGGATGTCCTTCTATGGTGGAGCGAGGGTCGGCGATCGCACGATGATCGATGCCCTGGAACCCGCCTTGAGGGCGCTGGATAGGGGGAGTCTGGAAGATGCGGCGGTCGCGGCGCAACGCGGAGCCGAGGCCAC
This sequence comes from Mesorhizobium sp. M0296, assembly GCF_040321675.1. Taxonomy (NCBI): domain Bacteria; kingdom Pseudomonadati; phylum Pseudomonadota; class Alphaproteobacteria; order Hyphomicrobiales; family Phyllobacteriaceae; genus Mesorhizobium; species Mesorhizobium sp. M0296. The sequence goes on along the minus strand of NZ_JAMYRZ010000017.1, from coordinate 85,880 downwards.
CGCTGCCATGCGTAAGGCCAAGGCCGGGCGGTCCGCCTATATTGGCAGCCAGCTCGACGGCGTGGTCGACCCCGGCGCCTTTGCCGTCGCCGAGGTCTTCACTGCCCTCGCTGCGTTGCTCGAACCCGCTTGACTGGGGAAAAGAATGCTTCAATTGCCGGATATGCAATTTTCTCGTACTGCCGGCAGCGCAGGGGCCAGGAGCATGGGTGATATGGCGGCAGCGGATATTTTCAGGCTGATCGAGGCGGCGGCAAACACGATCGCCGCACATGCCGAAGAGCTGACCAGTCTCGACCAGGCCATCGGCGACGGCGACCATGGGCTCAACATGAAACGCGGCTTCGAGGCAGTGCGGGCCGAGGCCGGCGCGGTTGCGGCAAAGCCGTTGCCCGAGGCGCTGAAGGCGATCGGCACCAAACTGGTGATGACCGTCGGCGGAGCCTCCGGTCCCTTGTTCGGCACGCTGTTCATGGCGCTCGGCAAGGAGATTTCCGCCGCGCCGGGTCGCGCCGACCTGGCGGCGGCCTTCGGCAAGGCGATCGAAGCGGTTGCCGCCAGAGGCAAGTCGCAGGCCGGGCAAAAAACCATGCTCGACGTGCTGCAGCCGGTGCATGAGGCCCTGCTGCAGGGAAAGACGGCAGCGGACATCGTCGAGATCGCCGACAACGCGGCCGACGCGACCGTGCCGATGAAGGCGCTGCGTGGACGCGCCTCATTCCTTGGCGACCGTTCGATCGGTCATATGGATGCCGGCGCACGCTCGACTGCGCTTCTGGTGCGGGCCGTAGCCGAGGCAATCGAGAGGCGCGCATGAGCAATGTCGGCATCGTCATCGTATCGCATTCGCCGCTGGTCGCCGAAGGCACCGCCGACATGGTGCGGCAGATGGTCGGCAACGAAGTGCCGCTTGCATGGTGCGGCGGAAACGGCCATGGCGGGCTGGGAACCAATGTCGAGGCGATCATGGGCGCCATCGACAAGGCCTGGTCGGAGGCGGGGGTCGCGATCCTCGTCGATCTCGGCGGTGCCGAGACCAATAGCGAGATGGCGGTCGAGATGATCGGCGAACCACGCGCCCAGAAGATCATCGTCTGCAATGCGCCGATCGTCGAAGGCGCGGTGATGGCGGCGACCGAGGCTTCCGGCGGCGCCTCGCTCAGGGAAGTGGTGGCGACGGCGCACGAATTGTCGCCGTCGTGAACGAACGGGAATTTTGACAAGCATGTCCGCAGCAGCCGAAGCCAGCGTCCTGATCACCCATGAGGTGGGACTGCATGCGCGTCCTTCGGTGAAGTTCACCAAGCTTGCCAAGACGTTTTCGGCCGACGTCGAGATTGCGCTCGCCGCCAACGGGCCATGGTTCGACGCCAAGAGCATCGTCAAGGTGATGGCGGCGAAAGCGCCGAAAGGCACTGTCCTGCATATCAGAGCCAAAGGGGACGGCGCCGGCGAGGCGGTCGGCGCACTGGTCGAGCTGGTGCGGCGCGATTTCGACGAAGGCAAGGACCATGCCCGAACCGCTTAGGCTGCAGGGCATTTCGGCATCGGCCGGCTATGCCGAGGGGCCGCTGTTCGATCTGGACCAGGCTGCTGTGCGTTATGTCCGCAAGGCGACTGCCGCGGACGAGAAGGCGGCGCTTGAGGCCGCCATCTCCATTGCCGCAGGCCGGCTCGCGACATTGATCGAAACCAGCGACAGCGAGGCGGCCGGGATCCTCGAATTCCAGCTCGCCATGCTGGAGGACGACGCGCTGACCGGCCCGGCCTTTGCGCGAATTGCCGAGGGCATGGCTGCTGATGTGGCTTGGCGAAAAGCGCTCGACGCCGAGATAGCCGGCTATGAAACATCCGAGCAGGACTATTTCCGGGCGCGCGCGGCCGACATGCGCGACATACGCGACCAGGTGCTACGCGCGCTTGCCGGGGGCGGCGACATTGCCGCGCCGGCAGGTGCGATCTTCTACGGCGAGGATATCGCACCGACGCGCTTCCTCGAAACCGACTGGAGTGCCGGCGGCGGCATAGCACTTACGGCCGGAAGTGCCGCAAGTCATGTCGCAATGCTGGCACGCTCACGCGGCGTGCCAATGGTGGTGGGGTTGGGGCTCGTAGCGCGTGGGGTAGCCGGGCCCGGTGCTTCGCCGGCTCACCTTGCCAGAATCGCACTGCTCGATGCCGAACATGGCGGCATCGTGTTGGCGCCTTCGAAAGCGGAGATCGACGCATTCCGGCGATCGTCGTCGTCTTTCGCGGCGCATCGCGACAAAGCGGCAGCCTATTTGACAAGGCCGGCAGCAACGAAGACCGGCATAGCGGTCCACGTGCAGGTGAATATTGCCGATCCGTCCGATGTCGACCGCATCGATGCTGCGGCGTGCGACGGTGTCGGGCTGATGCGGACCGAATTCCTGTTCGGCAAGACGCTGCCGGACGAGGAGACGCAATATCGCGCCTACCGTAGCGTGCTGGAATGGGCAGGCGACAGGCCGGTGACGATCCGTACTGTCGATGCGGGCGGCGACAAACCTGTGCCGGGCCTGACCGTCGAGGAAGGTAATCCATTCCTTGGCCTGCGCGGGATCAGGCTGTCGCTGATGCGTCCGGAGGTCTTTCGTGTGCAGATCCGCGCCTTGCTACGTGCCGCCATGCACGGCAATCTGAAGGTGATGTTCCCGATGATCGCCGTTCCGGAAGAGTATGAACACGCCACCGCGCTGTTCGCTGAGGAGCAGGCTGACCTTTTGGCGCGCGGCATCGCGCACAAAATACCGCCGCTTGGCATCATGGTCGAGGTGCCGTCGGTGGCCATCGCACCGGAGGCATTCGCCAAGGCCGCCTTCTTCTCGATCGGTTCGAATGATTTGACCCAATACGTGATGGCCGCCGCGCGCGACAATGCGTCGGTCGCACATCTGAATTCCGTCAGGCACCCGGCCGTGCTCCGGCTGATCGCCTCGGTTGCCGCCTTCGGCCGCGAGCATAATATCCCGGTCAGCCTGTGTGGCGATGCCGGCGGCGACCCCGCCTCGATCCCGGCGCTGCTCGAAACCGGCCTGCGTGACCTCTCCGTCGCTCCCGCCCAACTCGCGATGGCCAAGGCGGCCATCGCGGACGTTTCGATCTAGGCCCCGGTATGGCAGACAAGGCGTCGCAATCCGGCCCCGAAGAGGCGATCCGCGCCTACAAGACGATCCTGTCGCAGGTGATCGACCAGCGCCCGTCCGGCATGCGCCAGCGCCTCGCTGATGCGCTGGGCAAGCATCGCAGCTTCGTCACGCAGATTTCCAGCCCGGCCTATTCGACGCCGATCCCGTCGAAGCATTTGCCGGCTATCTTCTCCGTCTGCCATTTCAGCCCGGCCGAACGCGATCATTTCCTTGAGGCCTACCATCGGGCGCATCCGGGAAAGATGTCGCTGGCCGCAGGCTTGCGCAAGACACGCCATGTCTCGCTGATCGTTCCCGATTTCGGCGACGACAAGCAGAACGCGGCGCTCGACCGGGCGGTCAACGATTTCATCCAGAAGATCACCAGCATCGCCGGCAAGGGCAGCTGACGCTGGGCTATTTCGGGAGGACGGCCATGAAGAAATTTTTGAATTCGGTCGATACGGTGCTGACCGAGAGCCTCGAAGGCTTCGTTGCCGCGCATGCCGATATCCTGGCGCTTGGCGAGGAACACAAATTTGTCCGCCGCAAGCTGCTCACACCGGGCAAGGTGGCGCTGATCTCCGGCGGCGGCTCGGGTCACGAGCCGCTACATGGCGGGTTCGTCGGGCACGGCATGCTGGATGCGGCCTGCCCCGGCCAGGTATTCACCTCGCCAACGCCTGACCAGATGATGGCGGCGGCCGAAGTCGTCAATACGGGCGCCGGCTGCCTGTTCATCGTCAAGAACTACGAGGGCGACGTGATGAATTTCGACATGGCCGCTGAAATGTCGGAAGGCGTGATGCAAATCGTGACCAATGACGACGTTGCGGTCGAAAACTCGTCCTACACCACCGGCCGGCGCGGCGTCGCCGGCACGCTGGTGGTCGAGAAAATCGTCGGCGCGGCGGCCGAACAAGGCATGGCACTGGAGCCGTTGAAAGCGCTCGGCGAGCGCGTCAACGGCGCGACGCGCTCGATGGGCGTGGCGCTGACCAGTTGCACCGTGCCGGCGGCGGGCAAGCCGACCTTCGATATCGGCGACGGCGAGATGGAGTTCGGGGTCGGCATCCATGGCGAGCCTGGGAGGCGGCGCGACACATTGAAAAGCGCCGATGCTATCGCCGAGGAGATCTGTACCGCAATCCTGGGTGACCTGGGCGACGGTGCCAGAGGCCAGGCGCTACTCTTCGTCAACGGCTTTGGCGGCACACCGTTGATGGAGCTTTATCTGATGTACAACAGCGCCCGCAAAATCTTCGAGAAGCACGGCGTGACGGTGATCCGGTCGCTGGTCGGGTCCTATGTGACCTCGCTCGACATGGCCGGCTGTTCGATCACGCTGAGCATGCTCGACGACGAGGCGGCTGTTTGGTGGGATGCACCGGTACATACGGCCGCGCTGCGCTGGGGCATGTAGCGGCGGAGAATGCCCCAGAAATAGTCGGTGACAAGACCGGTGTCGGCAACGCCGCGCATCGCCAGACAGTTGTCCTCCTCACCCTGCGTAAGATAAAGAATCTGCGGGTTTGGGGAGTTCGAGCATGCGTTACAATTGGGATCGGGCGCCGACGGGTTTCGAGCGCCATGGAAAGATGCTGGCAGCCGCCTTGCTGATCGTCGGCGGGGTCGGACTTATGCTCGCTGCGCTGCCGCTTTAGACTAGGGACAACAAACTCGGGTAGCGGACTACGTCTCAGCGCGTTGCCTCAGTGCGCCTGGCCAGTCACGGCGATGAAACGGCGGTCGCGCCCTTCAAATCCCTGGCTGAAGCGCTGCACGAGCACCGCAAGCACGCCCGGTTTTCCATCCGGGGCGAATGCGTAAGATTCCGACAGGCTGTAGGAAGTCGGGCAATTCCTCGAACCGGGCACCGCCTTGTCCTCATGCAGCAGCTTGATCGGCTTGCCGTCCTGACCCTGCAGCGTCAGGCGAAAGCCGAGCGCCTTGCCGGTCGTTTCGCCTTGCAGCGTCGCGTCGAAACTCGCTGAACAATCCGCCGTGCTGTCGGCACGGATCTGCTCGAGCTGGATGGTGCCAAGCTCGTCATAGGCCGGCGAAAGCCATTTTTGCGAAACCTGCTCGAGGCGCGCAATGTCATTGTAGACGACCATGTCGTCGGGAAAGGTGAACCTGTCCAAGGCAGTCCGCTCGCCGCGCGGCGCGATGGCATATTTGGCCAGCAAGGGCGCCGCCAGTTCGGCGGCCTGTGCCCTCGCCTGCGCAAGCGTCAATGTCGAATCCTCCGTCTCGTCGGCGATGACGATCGGCTTGCCGCCGACGAACTCATCGGTCCGCGTGTCGATGATGTCGATCTCCGACCAGCCCGAATCCGAAGCACCGGCATCGAGCGTGCCGTACTGTTCGAAGGCGAAGTAGTTGCCGTCTGGCGAAAAGCCGATGACGCGCCGAGCCGCCGCGTCGCCTGCCTGAGCAGCTGAAGCGAGCACCACCGCCAGCGTCGCAACCGCGGCAAACCCAAGCTCATATCGCAATTTCATCGCGCCCTGCCCCTAATGCCGAAAATTCGAACGATACCGGCCCCCAGACCACCATGACCCGCACTTGCGGCCAAGTTAGAACGACGGCAAACGAAACGCACAAATACATGGTTACACAAACCAGCATACGCTATTTCAAGGACAGCAAACATTCCTGGGGAGGAAGCTGGATGGCGTCACACTACCACGAGGTCTATGACGACTGGAAACGCGACTCGGAAAAATTCTGGGCCGATGCCGCGGGCGCAATCGACTGGTTCTCGCCCTTTGAGACGGTGTTCGACGCCAATGCCGGCGTCTATGGCAGGTGGTTCATTGGCGCCTCGTGCAACACCTGCTTCAATGCCGTCGATCGTCATGTGGCGGGCGGCCGTGCCGACCAGATCGCGTTGATCCATGACAGCGCGATTTCCGGCACAATCAGGAAGTTCACCTATACCGAGTTGAAGCGCGAGGTGATCGCGCTGACCTCGGTGCTCAAGAATCGTGGCATCCAAAAAGGCGATCGCGTCATCATCTACATGCCGATGGTGCCGGAAGCAGCCTTCGCCATGCTTGCCTGTGCGCGGATCGGCGCCGTGCATTCGGTGGTCTTCGGCGGCTTTGCCTCGCATGAGCTCGCCACCCGTATCGACGACGCCAAGCCGAAGCTGATCATCTCCGCTTCCTGCGGCCTGGAGCCAGGGCGCGTCGTTGCCTATAAGCCGCTGCTCGACAAGGCGATCGAGATGTCGCGGCACAAGCCGGAAAGCTGCCTTATCCTGCAGCGCGACCAACTGCGCTGCGAACTCAGGGAAAACCACGATATCGACTATGCCGACGCCGTGGCGCGGGAGCGGGCCGCGGGTGCCAACGTCGACTGTGTTCCGGTGCTTGCCACCGATCCGCTCTACATCATCTACACGTCGGGCACGACCGGCCAGCCGAAGGGAATCGTGCGTGACAATGGCGGCCATATGGTCGCGCTGAAATGGTCGATGGAAAACGAGTTCGGCGTCAAACCGGGCGAAGTGTTCTGGGCGGCTTCCGATGTCGGCTGGGTGGTCGGCCATTCCTATATCGTCTACGGCCCGCTGCTGCATGGCTGCACAACGATCCTGTTCGAGGGCAAGCCGGTCGGCACGCCCGATGCCGGCACCTATTGGCGTGTGATCGCCGAGCATGGCGTCGTCGCGCTGTTCACCGCGCCAACCGCCTTTCGCGCCATCAAGGGACAGGACCCGAAGGGCGAATTCGTCCCGAAATACGACCTGTCCAAATTCCGGACGCTGTTCCTCGCCGGCGAGCGCGCCGATCCGGAAACCATCAAATGGGCGGAGCAGAAATTGACCGTGCCGGTGATCGACCATTGGTGGCAGACCGAGACCGGCTCGCCGATGACCATCAACCCCGCCGGACTGGGCCTGCTGCCGGTCAAATACGGCTCGCCCGGCGTGCCGATGCCCGGTTATGACATCCGCGTGCTCGACGATGCCGGGCATGAGGTCAAGCGTGGTACGCTTGGCAATGTCGTGGTGAGATTGCCGTTGCCCCCCGGCTGCCTGCCGACGCTGTGGAATGCCGACGAGCGGTTTCGCCAAGCCTATCTCGACGAGTTCCCCGGCTTCTACAAAACCGCGGATGCCGGCATGATGGACGAGGATGGCTATCTCTATGTCATGGCTCGCACCGACGACATCATCAATGTCGCCGGCCACCGGCTATCGACCGGCGCCATGGAGGAGGTTCTGGCCGCGCATCCCGACGTCGCCGAATGCGCCGTCGTCGGTATTGCCGATGCTATGAAAGGCCAGGTTCCACTCGGCTTCGTCGTGCTGAATGCCGGCGTCGACCGCGACGCCGGCATCATCGAAAATGAGGTTGTCACCCTGGTGCGCGAACGGATCGGCCCGGTCGCTGCCTTCAAGACGGTGGTGACGATCAAGCGCCTGCCGAAGACGCGCTCCGGCAAGATCCTGCGCGGCACCATGCAGAAGATCGCCGACAAGGAGGAATGGGCCATGCCGGCAACGATCGACGACCCGGCCATCCTCGACGAGATCACCGCCGCGCTGAACCGGCGCGGCATCGGCCTGTAAGGGGCGCCGAAGCCGAGTTGCGTCCGAAGCTCCGGTATGGAACGACCGGCGCCGGACGTGGTATCCACGCGCGGTGTCGTCATGTTGTTTCGGAATCGAGACGCACCCACAGCCATGCGAGATGCCATACGTGACCCTATTCCAGCGATCGAGAAAGCCCCAGGCCGCGGCACGCCAGCGGCTGGAGATCGATATGCGGGGCGCAGTCGTCTATGCGATCGGCGACGTGCATGGCTGCTACAAGGAACTCCGCGCCCTGGAGCAGAAGATCCTGCTCGATTCGGCGCCCTTCGAAGGGCGCAAGCTCATCATCATGCTTGGCGACTACGTCGATCGTGGCCCCCAGTCGGCGCGCGTGCTCGATCATCTGCTGGCGCCGCCACTCCAAGGCTTCCAGCGCATCTGCCTTGCCGGTAACCACGAAGTCGTGATGCTGAACTATCTCGACGGGATCATTTCGAGAGAGTCGTGGCTGGCAATAGGCGGCCTGCAAACGCTGTTTTCCTACGGCGTCGACCCGTCGCGCATGGCCGATCTCTATGGGTCAAGCGAGGAGGTCGACAAGCGCATTCGGGAAGTCATTCCAGCCGACCACATTAGCTTCATGCGCGCGCTGCCGGTCATGGTCTGTTCGGCGAAATTCGTGTTCGTCCATGCCGGCATCAGGCCCGGCATCGAGCTGGCCGCGCAAGACGAGGACGACCTGCTGAATATCCGTTCGGACTTCTTCGACGCTGCGCATCTTCTCGACCGCTATGTCGTGCACGGACATACGCCGGTCGACACTCCGAAGCTCGAGGGACGCCGGCTCGGCATAGACACCGGCGCCTTCCAAACCGGCCAGCTGACCGCCCTCAGGATCGTCGACAACCGCGCCAGGTTGATATTTTCCTGAGCGCGATGTCGTCGCTCAGGCGGCTGCCCTGGTGCGCGCTTCCGATTTTTCCAGATAGTAGCTCGAATATTTGTCGAAGAATTTTTCCGAGCCGCCGATCGCGCCATATTTGGCCAGCTTCTTCAGTTCGACCTTGTTCAGCACCGCGCCAATGATCTTCTTGGCGATGTAGGGCTCCGAGCTGAGCATGGATTGCACCATCGCACGCGGCGTGCGTCCCCACTCGGTGACCAGCACGAAGCCGTCGACAAGCGGAGCGAAGGCCTTGGCGTCGACGACAGGCCCGAGCGGCGGCAGATCGACGATGATGTATTCGAAGGTTTCCTTGGCGTTATCGATGAAACGCCGCATGCCGGCTGAAGACAGAAGCTCGCTGGTATGCGAAAACTGGCCACGCAGGACGGCCGGGATGATAGCCAGCTTGGTCTGCCGGTCGATCTTGCCGACCGACTGCCATGTCTGCCCGCTCACCACAGCTTCCATCAGGCCCTGCTCGGCCTCCATACCGAGGCTGCGGCTGAGGCCGGGATTGCGCAGGTCGCCATCGATCAGCAGCGTTTTCGATCCGTTGACGGCAAGCAGCCCGGCAAGATTGGCCGCCACCGTCGACTTGCCCTCGCCGGGAAGCACCGAGACCACGCCGATGACCCGGCTGCCCTGGCCCTCCATCACGACGTCGAAAGCGATCTTGGCGTTGCGCAGCGTCTCGGAGAACATCGATGCCGGGGCATCGACGGTTACCCGCATCCGCGCACGTTTTTCGGCTGCCGACAATGTTTTGGAGGGCTGGGATTTGGAGGACTTGGCGGACTTGGATTCAACGACTTTGACGTCAGGCTGACCGCCATTGCGCTGGTCATCCTTGCCAGCCTTGCCGATGACCGGCAGGTAGCCGAGGAATTTGAGGCCCACACGGTCGCGGACATCCTCGCCGGTCCTGAAGAAGCGTTCCCTGAATTCATTCAGGCCACCAACCCCTGCCCCCAGCATCATGCCAAGCGCCAGCGAAAGCCCCAGCACGATGGCTGTGCGCGGGGTTGCGGCCGACTGCGGCATCGTCGCGTCCGAGATGACCCGGATCTTGCCGACCGGGAAGGATTGCTGCTGGGCGGCCTCCTCATAGCGGTTCAGGAACGTCTGGTAGAGCGTCGACAGCGCCGTCGCCTTTTGGTCCAGCTCACGCAGCTTGACCTGCGACTGGTTGTCGATGGAGCTCTTGCCAGCCGCCAAGGCGACATTTGCGCGGAGCGCGGTTTCGCGCGCCAGAGCGACCTCGTATTCGTTGCGGTAGCTTTCGGTCAGTTGCTTCAGCTCGCCGAAAATCTGCCCCGATATGTCGGCCTTCTCCTTGGCGAGCGCGACGGCCTGCGGATGTTGCGGGCCGAAATTGGCTTCGACATCCTGCTGCCGCTTGGATACGGTGAGATAGCGGTTCTTCAGCGTCGTGATGACCGAGCTGCTCGGTTGGTCGTTCGATATCGCAGCGTCCTTGAACGCATTGTCCGAGCCGCTTTCGACGATCGACTTGTACTGCTGATAGCGGGCGCCGGCACGTGCGGTATCGGCCTGCGCGACGATCAGCTGGGTGTTGAGATCGGACAATTGCTTGTCGCTGATCAGCTGGCCGTCATTGACGGCCAATCCGTGTTCGGCCCTGAACTTTTCGACCGCCAGTGCAGCCGCCTGGGAGCTCTCACGAAGCTCGGTCAGCCGGCCTTGCAGCCAGACCGCCGCCCGCTCGGTCGCGTCGAAGCTGGCATCAAGTTGATCGGCTAGATAGGCATCGGCATAGGCCTTGGTGATGGCGGTCGCAAGCGCCGGATCGGTCGCCTGAAAGGAGATGCTGATGACAAAGCTCCGGCCGATCCGCTCGGCATCGAGTTGGGTCTGCAGTTTGAAGATTGCGTAGTCACGGGGCGATGAGGATGCGGTGATCGCGTCACGCGTCGCAGCATCAAGCTGAGTGACATCGGTTGTGCTAGCGGCGCGCTTGGGGCGGACAGACTGGACGATACCGCGCACAAAGCCAGCAACCTTCGACAGGGCCGATGTCGGAGGGTTCATGAAAGCGTCGTTCTGATCGAGCTTCAGCTTGTCGACGACCACCCCAGCCAGCCTGGCCGACTGTAGTATTTCGATCTGGCTCAGAACGGCGGAGTCGGTCTGCATGCTGACCGACGCCGCCGAAATGTCGTCGACGACCTTGTTCAATCCTTCGTCGATCAGCACGCTGCTCGTCGCCACATAGGTAGGAGGCGTCGTCTGCAAATAGAGCACGCCGAGAAAGAGACCGATGACGGCGCAGGCGGCAACCACTTTCGCCTGCCGCGCGGCCATGCCAAGCAGGCGCTCGATGTCGATGAAGTCTTCGGCGTTTGCCGCATTAGAAGCCGGCAATGGCGTCCTCTTGTCGACAGGAAAATTGGCATAGTTCATCTTCGGTCCAATTCTAGTTTGCAGGCGCTACCGCCTCGAAGGTCGGGACATAGGGTGCAAACCTTGCGCCGGACAGTGCGCGTCGCGCGCGGCGCAACGGCCTGTCCTGCGTCATCAGCCGCACCCACAATGCCTCGAAAAAATGGACATTATGCGGCTTCTTCCCGACGCTGATGCGACCGGACGAATTCCTGCAGCATCTCGAAGATCGGGCCCTTCATGTCCTCCCGCGCCAGCGCGAAAGCGACATTGGCCTGAATGAAGCCCTCCTTCGAACCGCAGTCGAACATGCGGCCGTCGAAAGGCTGGGCGAAGAAGGCCTGGGTCTGTGCGAGACGCACCATTGCGTCGGTCAGTTGTATCTCGTTGCCGGCGCCGCGCTGCTGGCTGGCCAGCAACGAGAATATCTCGGGCTGCAGGATGTAGCGGCCGTTGATGTAGAAGTTCGATGGCGCGTTGGCAGGAGCCGGCTTTTCGACCATGGCCGTCACCTCGAAGCCCGTGCCGACATCAGCGCCGCGCCCGACAATGCCGTATTTGCTGGTCTCGGTCGGATCGCAACGCTCGACGGCGATAACGTTTGCGCCAGTCTGCGCATAAAGATCGGCGACCTCGGCGAGACACCCGCGCCCGCCGAAGGACACCATGTCCGGCAACAGCAATGCGAAGGGCTCGTCACCGATGACTTCGCGCGCGCACCAGACGGCATGGCCGAGGCCTTGCGGCGACTGCTGGCGGATGAAGCTCGTCGCGCCGGCGACGGGAAGCAGGCTTTCAAGCGATTCGAGTTGCGCCTTCTTGCCGCTCTGCTCCAGGGTTCCGATCAGTTCAGGATGCAGGTCGAAATAGTCCTCGATCACCGCCTTGTTGCGGCCGGTGACGAAGACGATGTGCTCGATGCCGGCCTCGAACGCCTCGTCAACCGCATATTGCACGACAGGCCTGTCGACCACCGGCAGCATTTCCTTCGGCATGGACTTGGTCGCCGGCAGGAACCGCGTTCCGAGCCCCGCCACCGGTATGACTGCCTTCCTGACTTTTTTCATTGCATGTTCCTTCTGAGGAGATCGATTTCAACCCTGTCGCAGGCGGCGAAACTGTCTTCATTCACCTGCAGCCCTTCACCTCCCCGCCACCACGGCAAACTGTGCCGCTACCCTTCGCAGCCGGACGGCGATCGGCATGCTCATATGCCGAACCGCCGCCGGATCGCTGAGCGCCGTCCATATCGCCTTGAGCGGGGACCGCGCCTTGATGTGCTGGACCAGCGACAGGAATGATGCCGCCCGGCGCAGGCTGCGAGCGCGCCTGGCGAACGCCGCCTCGGCCGCAGCATCCATGGAATGGGTCGCGGCGAAGGTGGCATCGGCCCTGCGCATCGCCTCGACGTGATGAAGTTCGAGCACCCGGGAGATGGAACCGGTGCGAATGTGGTAGATATAGCCCGTCGTCGGCTCGACCACGCATTTGCCGCCTTTAGCCAGAGCACTGGCCAGGAGGATATAGTCTTCGCCAATGATCAGGCTTTCATCGTAACGAAGCCCGTTCTCGTTCAGGAACCGGCGCTGGAAGATCGGCTTGAGGTAGCCGAGGTTGAACCTCGATTCGAAGAGGACATTGCCGCTGATGAAATCCGCCAGCGAGATTTCACCGAGGCCTTCCAGATAGTCGGCCGGGAACATCGTCTCTTCGGCAACGCCATCCTCGCGAACGACCTGCAGATTATCGACCGCGATCTCGGCGCCCGCTTTCTCCGCGCGCTCGATCATGGTGCAGAGTCGCCCGGGATAGACCGCGTCGTCGGAATCGAGGACCGCCACCCACCTGCCGCGTGCAAGCTCAAGGCCGGCATTCCTGGCGCCGCCGGGGCCACGGTTTTGCTCAAGCGCGACAACGCGTACGATGTCTTCGGGGTAGGATCTCGCCAGGTCGAGCGTCCGGTCGCGCGACTTGTCGTCGACGACGATGACCTCGACGCTGATATTGCGCTGGGCGACGGCGCTGGCAATCGCCCGATCGATGGTCGCCTCGGCATTGTAGGCGGCAATCACGAAGCTCACGTCAGGCTGCACGCTTGCCCCCTTGCTGCGGCGAAGACAGGCCGTATTGGCGGATTTCACGAACCCCGACGAGGCCGCTGACGACGCCGACATGCATAATGCCGCGAAGCAGGCTGCGGTTCCGGCGTACGGGGTCGATGGCGACCGGAATTGCCGACAGGAAACTGTAGGCGGCCTTTGCCGCGGCAATGCCGACCTGCTTGAGCCGGGCAAGGCCGTGTGCGTTGCGCCCCAGAAGATGACCGTGCGTCTGCCCGACGCGGAACCGGCGGCGGCCGAGCCAGTCGAATGCCGCCCTGGCAGGTGGCACCGCTTCGTCAACCCAAGCCTCCGGCGAAAAGGCGATGCGGCCGCCGGCCTTGACCATCTGGTCGAAGAATTCCGTATCTTCGCCGCCGGTCTGGCCACGTGCCAGGCTGAAGCGCCGGCCGCGCAGGCTCTCAGCGCCAATCCTGAGCAGGACGTTGCAGGTGTAGCCGGTGCGGACTTCGCCGCTCACCCAGACCGGCAAGGTCGAGTGGAAATCGCCTTTGCGCATCCAGGCGGGTGCATCCGGCAGGTAACGGGCTTGCACCGGCCCAAGCACCGTCGCAGCACCTGTTGCTTCCGCCGTCGCCACCAGTTCGGCAAGCCAGCCAGCGGTGGCCGTCTCGTCGTCGTCGATAAAGGCGACGAAATCCGCCCCACTGGCATCGAGGCAAGCGTTGCGCGCGATCGAGATGTTGCGGGCCGGGGCGTGCCGGTAGGTCACCGGCAGCTTCAACTCCGCAGCCAGCGTCGTCACCAGCTGTTCGGCCGTCGGCGTATCGTCGTTGTCCGCGATGACGATACCGACGTCGAACCCCGCGGGCATGTCCATGGCCGCTATGGAGCGAAGCGTGTCGGCAAGCTCCGGCCGGCGGAATGTGCAGACGCAGATATCGATGCTTCGATTTTTCCTGACCGGGTCCATCACGCTACCCCGCGCTGCGGTCGCGGTGCGAGCAGTTGCAGCCAGAAACCGACCGACCAGCCGAAATGCATGACCATTGCCGAGACCCCGGCAAGCGCAATGTCGGCTTTGCGCTGGCTGACGGCGGTCCAAAAGCCGTAGCCGAGGCAGACCGACGCCCATAGCAAAAGCGGCACGGCCGCCAGCCAGTGGACGAAGGAAAAGGCGGCGAGAAGAACCACGGGGAACACCAGAAGCGGCACCATCTGCCGGATCTTCGGGATCATGCGGTGCTTGAGAACGTTCTTCGCCCGGCCACGGCCATAGCCGAGATATTGAAAATAGAGGCCCTTCAGCGAGGAGCGCGGGTAGTAGACCATTTGCGTCTTGCCGGTCATCCAGATGCGGTAGCCGGCCTGGCGGAGCCGATAGTCGAGTTCGGCATCCTCATTGTGGCTGAAGGTTTCGTCATAGCCGCCGACCGCGGTGAAGGCCGATATCCGTATCAGTGCGTGGTGGCCATGATCGACCCATTCCCCCGCCGAAAGATGCCGGTGCTTGGAGCCGCCGGTGCCGAGCCTGGAGTTCTGCGCCGCTGCCGCTGCTTTCTGAACCATGCCGCTGCCACTGGTCAGCATCGAGACAACGACCGAATCCGCACCGGTGGCCTGCGCTTCTTCGACCAGCCGGTTGCAATAATCCGCAGGATAGCCGCCATGCGCGTCGATGCGAATGAGATAGTCGACGCCTTCCCCGAACCTGGCGACGGCGAGATTGATTGCCGCGCTCTGCAAGCGCTTTTCATTGTGCAGCAGGATCACCCGCCGATCTTTTGCGGCGATGTCCGCGACGATCGTCCTGGTGCCGTCCGTGCTGCCGCCATCGGCAACGATGATCACGGCTCCCAGCCTCTCGGCCGCAGGGCGGAGCTCTCGAAGCAACGCGCCGATATGGGCCGCTTCGTTCAGGCACGGAACCACGATCATGCAGGATGGAATGTCGGTTTGCGTCATCGGCAGTCCTTCTATGCCAATGCTTCGGCAGCATATGGACCGGGAGCCGCAGTCAGCCCGCGGAGCTTTTCGACGAGTGCCCGGCAATCGGCGCGGTCGTAGCTCCAGGTGCGCGGATTGCGGGCGAGAACACGCGCCCTCAATGTCTCGAACCGACGCTGCTCCATCGTGCCGACGGCGGCTTCGAGCGCCTCGGGCGTGGCTTCTGGCAAAAGAACCCCTATGCCTTGCCGGTCGAGGAACCGGCCGGTTTCGGTGGCTCCCATCGAAATCGGCACGGCTCCGAAGCGGCAGCCCTCATAGAGCCGATTGGGCAGCAGCCATTCGGAGTTCAGGCCCTGCTCAAAAAAGTCGATGGCCCAGGAAAAGTGGACCTCGCGGTAGATCGCCGCCATATCCTCGGGATTGCGGTAGGGCCCGCCAAACGAGAGCCAGGGTTCCGATTCGACGAAACCGTGGAAATCGGGAAATTCGGACAGCGCCGGGCGGCCCCTGAGGACGATTTCAAAGCGGCCGTCGAGGCGGCGCGAAAATTCGGCCAGAAGCTCCAGGGAGCGGCGGCAGCGGAGCGCCCCGAACCAGCCGATCCGCCAAGGCGGCGCAACGGGGTTCTCCGGCGCCGCGCGGTCATCCAGCGAGGCCGCGGCTGGCTCGAAATACTTGTTTTCGAGCAGTTCGACCGGGGCGGCAATCTGTCCGAACGGCTTGAAATAGTTGGCGATGAAGGCCGGAGAGCTGGTCACCAGAAGCTTCACATCCCTGGCCAGGAAGCGTTCTGCGCCGCGCATCGCCCAGCCCAGCGGATCGTCGCGAAGCAGCAGGCGATGGATATCCAGGCACTCGTAGACGATCGGCACCGTTGCCTGGAAAGCCGACCTGGCGCGGCGGGCAAGCGCCAGCATTTCCAGATTGCGCGCGATAATGAGGTCGGGCCGTGGCATTGAGCCCAGCTTCGAGCCGGTCGAGACGACTGCCTTCATGATCGCGGCCAGACGTTGGGCGAATCGGCCATCACGAGTCGGCCCGAGATCGATCGGCTGCAAGCCCTCGACGTCAGCAACTGCGCTTGCCGTACGACGAAAGCCCGCCAGCGTAACCTGGGCGCCGCCTGCCTTGAGCATTATGATCCGCCGGCGCACCGCCGGGTCGGAGACGTCGTGTACCAAGTACAAGACATGCAGCATGAAAACTCGACCGCTGTTGGCCCGCCCGCGACAATGCTAGTACAGCTCTTGCTGCATCGCAACATTTTTGGTTGCAGCGTAGCAAAGATCCCCGTTTTTTGTTGCACTGCAAAATCGATGGGTTAATCTCGCTCTGCTTGGGCCCACATGGACCGCGCGCTGGCCTGCCATCGGGCTGCGCGCCAATAATCACGACGCGAGGACCATCCTTGGCGTGCAGCATTTTCGGCCAACCCGCCTGCAATCCGCCCCCTTCGCACCCGTCGATGGAAGCACGGGACTACTCACGAAATGAGGTCATTCCATGAAGATCGCGGTTGAAAACACCGTCTGCCTGAATACCGGGGATGCAGCGATCCTCCTGGCGATCCGCCATGTCTTCAAGACGATCGTGCAAGACGATATCCAGTTCTACGTCTTCGACAGCCAGCCGGAGGTGGCGGCGAGGCTCTACACGAAGAAAGAGTATCCTGATCTCGAATTCCACAAGCTGCTGTCGGAATCGCTGTTCCGCTACAAATACGGCAGCGGGCTGAAGAACCTGTTCAAGCCGATCTACAATC
Source organism: Mesorhizobium sp. M0296 (assembly GCF_040321675.1). Classification (NCBI taxonomy): domain Bacteria; kingdom Pseudomonadati; phylum Pseudomonadota; class Alphaproteobacteria; order Hyphomicrobiales; family Phyllobacteriaceae; genus Mesorhizobium; species Mesorhizobium sp. M0296. Next base: position 69,067 of record NZ_JAMYRZ010000017.1, on the reverse strand, counting down.
GGCTCGTCCTCAAGGCCCTGCGGCGGTTCGGCATCCGCGGCGTTCTCGGGCGTTTGTTCAGCTCAAGCAATCGCCGTGGTCTCGAGATCTACAAAGACGCCGACCTCGTGGTCACGACAGGCGGAACCTATCTTGTCGAGACTTACAATCTGGAACGGCGACTCAATCAATTCCGGATCGACGCGATTCTGGGCAAGGACCCCGTCTTCTTCACGCAATCGCTCGGCCCGTTCAACAAAAGTTACAATCGCCAGGAGTTGAGCCCAATCTTCGATCGGAGCCCGCTCATCCTGCTGCGCGACGAACGTTCGCGAGGCCACATTGTGGACATGGTGAAAGACCCCGGCAAATGCCACGTCGTGGCCGACGCCGTCTTTGCCCTGGCCGACACCGACAGGATCGGAAAAATTCTGGCCTCCGGCCAGTCGGCGACCGTCACCGGCCGCGTCGCCATTTCCGTCCGCCACTGGAACTATGTCAGCGACGGCGAGGGCGGCATGCGCCGCTACATCGACTCGATCCGCGCGATCGCGACCATCCTGGTCAGGGACCACGCCAAGGAGGTCACCTTCGTCTCCACCTGCCAGGGCGTGCCGGAATACGCCCATGACGATTCCAAGACGGCGCGGGCTATCGTTGCCGAACTCGATTCGGAGATCGCCAAGCATGTCAGCGTGGACGCTTCGTTCCACACGCCGGAGCAACTGATGGCACTGGTGAAAGGCTTCGACTTCGTTGTCGCAACGCGCATGCACATGATGATCATGTCGCTCTGCGTCGGCACGCCGGTGCTGCCGATCGCCTATGAATTCAAGACCAAGGAACTTGCCAAGCGGATCGGCGTCGCCGACCTGCTGCTCGACATCGACACGGTGACGCCCGAGGAAGCGAGCGAGAAGCTCGGCAGACTTACCGCCAATCTCGATCTCTATCGCAGGACGAGCCTTCAGGCAGTGCTTGAGGAGCATGCGTCGGCGATGTCGGCAGGTGAGCTTTTGAGGCCGGTGATTGCCGGCCTAGCGGGCGTTGCGCATGGCGCTGGAAAGCGTGGTGAACAGGGCGGTGCGCGACTGGCGAAGGGCAAGCATGAGGACCAGGCCGATCGAATAATTGAGGGCAACCGCCAGGACCACCGCGAGCAGGTCTGACTGGCCGGTCAGCGATGCCGGCAACTCGCGGTACACGGACCAGGCAAGCAGCGACGACGCGATGAAAAGTCCCTGCATGACCAGGAAGTCGGCTGCGGTCACCGGGCCGACCCGGTGGACAAGAACGGCAAGTACCGGGACGCGCAGCATATAACCGCTGATCGCGTAGGCCGCCGCGACACCGACGGCGCCCCAATGCAGGCCGATGATGAAGGCGGCGACCGTCGTCAGCGACGAGTAGATGCCCCAGTGGAACATGGTCTTGGTCTTGCCCTGGCAGATGAAGATCCAGCCGGTGGTGCTCGAGACGGACTGGATTAGGCTGGCGATGCCCAGCCAGGCGAAGATCGGCGCCACCGCCGTCCAGCGCTCGCCGAAGAGAAGCCCGACGACCTGGTCCGACGTCAGCGTCAGCGCCGCGATGCCGGGCATAGTGATGGCCGCCAGCATCCAATTGGTTCGCACATAGATGTCGCGAAACCGCGCCTTGTCCTCATGGATGCGGCTCAGCAGCGGCACCATCACGCGTGTCAGCGGCTGGTTGATGTTCTGCAGCGGAAACAGCAGGAGCTTGTAGGCGCGGTCATAATAGCCGAGCTCGATCGCGCCCGAATATTTTCCGATCAGGATGTTGTCGAGATTGCGCGAGAAGAAGTTGGCCAGATTGAAGCCGGTCAGATTGGCGCCGAAAGACAATATGTCGGTATCGACCTTCAGGTCCGGCCGCGACGGCGTCCAGCGCGCCACCTGCCATGCCGCGGCCAGCGCGACAACGGCCGATACCGCAGGGCCGATGACCAGCGACCAGTAGCCCAGCCCCGCATAGGCGGCGATTGCGGTAGTCGCAAGTCCGGCAGCAGCGGTTATCACGTCGTTCAGCGCGAGCTGGCCAAAGCGCAAGTGACGGTTCATCAGCGCCAGCGGCACCGCGGCGAGGCTGCCAAGCAGCAGCGGCAAGGCAGAGCCGATGGTGATCCCGACCATGCGTTGATCGCCATAGAAGGCAGCGATGGCGGGCGCCAGGCATGCAACCACCACGGCACTGCCCAGCCCCACCAGCGCACTGATCCAGAATACCTGGTTGAGCTGCTCGGTACTGATGTCCTTGCGCTGGACCACGGCCTGCTGCAGGCCAAGGTTTTGAAGCAGCCCGACAAAGGCCACGATCGGCCCGACGGAAGCCACCAGGCCGAAATCCTCGGGCACGAGCAGACGCGCAAGCACGATGACGGAGAGAAACTGGATCGCCATCTTGAAGCCTTGCGCGCCGATCGTCACCACGCCGCCGCGCAGGGCGACGCGACCGAACTGGGGGGGCGGGTTGGCGTTCATGCCGGCTGCCTAGCTTCGGCCAGTTGAGCAACGATCTGCGCAAAACGTTCGTTGAGTACGTCCGCGTTGAAATCCTGCTCGATCTTGCGGCGCGCCGCACGTGCGATGCGCTCGCATTTGTCCGGGTTCTCGGCCACCCAGACAAGCTTGCGGGCCAACGCCGCAACGTCTCGCTCCGGTGCGAGGAAGCCAGTCTCCTGATCCTCGATCAGTTCGGGAATGCCCGAGTGATAGGTGCTGACGACGATCAGCCCGGCGGCCATAGCCTCCATAAGCGCCACCGGAATACCCTCGAGATCGCCGTCTCGCGCGGCAACGCTAGGCAGCAGGAATACGTGGGCATTGCGCAGGCGCTGCTTGACCTCGGCGTGCGGACGCGGCCCGAGGAAAGTCACCCGGTCGGCAACGCCGAGATTTGCGGCGAGCTTCTTCAACTCTTCCAGCAATTCGCCGCCGCCAATCACCGAATAGACCCAGTCGCGCCGCGGCAGGCTGGCGAGCGCGCGAAGGGCGAATTCGATGCCCTTCTTTTCGGTCAGCCGGCAGACCGAGATGAAGGACAGCGTGTCCCGGTCCCAGGAACGCCAATGGTAGCCGATCTCACCGGGCCGCACGCCCATATGGTGAACCATGACTTGCGCCGGGGGTGCTCCGACGCCGATCAGGGCATCGCGGAAAAACGCGTTCACCGGGAGCTGGAGAACGCCCTTGTCGAAGACAACCTTGTAGCGCGTGAGCGTGTTGTCATGCAGCGGTTCGCCGACATCGCGGCCGTGGAATATGGTCACCAGCGGAGCGGAAATCCGGCCTCGTTTCATGGCGCGGGCGACGCGCATGCCGTTATTGCCGAAATGCGCGACGATCACATCGGCGTTCTGCAATTTGCGCGCAAAAGCGATGTCGACAGCGGTCGAGAGCTTATCCCAGAACCTGCCCGACCATCTCCTGAGCGTCGGGCGAAAGCGCCCCAGCCCGCCCCACCAGCAGACGACCTTGCCAGGGAGAGCCTGCCAGCGGCGATCGTCGATGTTGCTGTCCTTGCCGAAGGACGTCTCGTTGCAGACGACGCCGACTTGCATGCCGCGCTCGAGGCACCCTTCTATCTGGTCGAGGACGAAGGTCTCCGACAAAGAGGGGAACTTATCAACTACGAAGCAAATCTTCATCGAATGGACGATCTTTCGAGGCCGGTCGGCGATCTGCTCGCGCGGATGAGGGATGACGCCCGTCGCCACCGTGCGAGGCGCCTCAAGCGTCTGGTGTTGTGCGTGTCTTTGTCCCAAGGCAGCTCCCACCCCGGTCAGGCGCGAGAGCCGGCTTTTGGGCAACGTGCATGGTTTTGGACGAAATGCATCAGGCGGCACGCTCCAGCGCGCCTTGCCTGGCGTTGTCGAGAACGCGGAGGAAGGTCGCGAACTGGCTGTCGGGGTTCATTTGCGGCCGCTCCGAAAACAGCTGCGCCGCCGCCGACAGCCGATCGTACTCGGCCTTGTCGCTCCATAGTCGCCTGACCGCGGCGACCCAGTCGTCGAGCGGTGCGTCATAGTCGAGCACCACGCCGCCGGCGCCAATCGCTTCCGGCAGGCCGCCGCGACGGGACCCGACGACTGGAATGCCGCTGCAATGGGCCTCGGATGCCACCCGCCCCCAGGCCTCTTCCCATTTGCTGGGCGCCAGCAGAATCTTGGTGCGGCCATAGACGGTCTTCATGTCGCTAGTACGGCTTTCCAGCCTGACGTTGCGCAGCGGGGCGATGATCTGTTCGATCTGCGCCCGATGGTCGTCGTCGAGCTTCCAGCTTTCGACGAACAGGAACGGGATTTCGGGGCATTGGCCGGCGATGCGCACGGCGAGTTCGAACCCTTTTTCATTGTAGGGATTGATCAGCGTGACGAATTCACCGGTGGTCGGCGTGCTGTAGAGCCCGGGATTGATGGTCGGCGGGATCACGGTCGAATCGATGCCGAACCTTTCCTTATAGGTGCGCGCAGTGAATTCGGAGTTGGCGATATAAAGCGCCGAATGCAATTCGCGCAGGTCGCCGGCCAGTTCGTGGAATTCGACGTTCCGCAGATAGACCACCAGCGGCACGCCGAGTGCCTGCAGCGCCTTTCCGATCGGCACCGATTTGTGGCACTGCACGACGGCGACATCGGGATCGAGCCGTTCGACCGCGAAGCGCGCCGCCTCCCAGGGAAACCATGCCCGCACGACCGGATAGCCGGGATAGCTGTCGATGACCGCTCGCTGACGAAGCAGCTTCATCTTGGCGCGCGCCTTGAAGCCGAACATGCCGTCACCGAACAGCGCCGCCAGAACCGAGGCGTCATGACCGTGCTCGCGCAGCTGCTCGACCAGATGGTGCGTGCTCGACTGAACGCCACCGCTGAACTGCGGCGTGTAGCCGTTGCCGCCCGCAAACAGAACTTTCATTGACCTGGCTCCTTGCTGGACCGCCCTAGCGTCACGCCGCCATTCTACCGATGCTGTGGTATTCGATGCCGTGGCGGGCGATGACCTTGGGGTCGTAGAGATTGCGTCCGTCGAAGATAACGGGCGTGGTCAGCGCGTTCTTCAGCGCATCGAAGGACGGCGCGCTGAAGCTCTTCCACTCTGTCACGATCAAGAGCGCGTCGGCGCCTCGCAGCGCGGCCTCCTTGGTGCCGCACAGTTGCAGGTCGTCGCGCAGCCCGTAGATCGCCTGGCATTCCTGCATCGCCTCCGGATCGTAGGCCTGCACATTGGCACCGGCGGCCCAGAGCGCTTCCATCAGCGTGCGGGCCGGGGCCTCGCGCATGTCGTCGGTATTGGGTTTGAAGGCCAAGCCCCACAGCGCAAATGTCTTGCCTTTGAGATTGCCCTTGAAATAGCGGTCCACCTTCTCGAACAGGACCGACTTCTGCTGGTTGTTGCGCTCCTCGACGGCACGCAGCAGCTTGGCGTCGAACTTGACGGCCTCGGCGGTCTTGATCAGGGCACGCACATCCTTCGGGAAGCACGAGCCGCCATAGCCGAGGCCCGGATAGATGAAGTGGTAGCCGATCCGCGGGTCGCTGCCGATGCCCTTGCGGACCTCCTCGATGTCGGCGCCCAGTTGCTCGGCCAGGTTGGCCATTTCATTCATGAAGCTGATCTTGGTCGCCAGCATGCAATTGGCCGCGTATTTGGTGAACTCGGCACTGCGCACATCCATCACGATCATCTTTTCGTGGTTGCGGTTGAACGGCGCGTAGAGCTCGCGCATCACCGCCTCGGTGTCCTCGTTGCTGGTGCCGACGATGATCCGGTCGGGCTTCATGCAGTCGCTCACAGCAGACCCTTCCTTGAGGAATTCCGGATTGGAGGCGACGTCGAAAGCGAGATCCTCGCGCCCGCGCGCCTTCAGCGTTGCGGCGATCCTGGCCTTTATCCTTTCGCAGGTGCCGACGGGCACGGTCGACTTGCCGACGACGATCTTGGGCTCGTCCATCTCACGACCGATGGCCTCGGCGACGGCCAGCACATATTTGAGGTCGGCCGAACCATCCTCGCCCGGCGGCGTGCCGACGGCGATCATCTGGATCTGGCCATGCTTGATCGCCGCGGCGGCGTCGGTGGTGAACTTGATGCGGCCGGCGGCATGGTTCTCCTTGACCATGTTTTCGAGCCCCGGTTCGAAGATCGGGACATGACCCTGGTTGAGCCGCTCGACCTTTTTTGCATCGATGTCGACACAGACCACCTGATGGCCGACTTCGGCAAGCACCGCCGCCTGTACAAGACCGACATAGCCGATTCCAAAGACAGTCAAATTCATTCGGTTTCATTCCTGTTCAAGGTTTCGGGCCTTTTCGAGCTTCGGTTTTCCGACCACCTTCGGCCCGGCCGATTCAGATGCGCTTCTAGTTTGTCTTGCATGCCAGCGATTCGGGGAATTGGCAGGGCTGGCCAAGTGCGGTGAATGCAACACGATCCACCTGCATGGTGAGCTTGCGGCCCGGATCCGAGAACGGCCCCATCCAGCCCTTCATCGTATCGCTGCCCCACAGGCTGAAATAGATCCTTTGCGAATGGGTGGGCAGCTTCGCCGGATCGGTGATCTCGTGGACAAGCTTGCCGTTGACGTACCAGCGCAGCCGGTCCTTTTCCCAGACGAAGGCGTAGTCGTTGAAGGCCTTGTCGGTGCCGCCAGCGACGTCGACCAGTTTCTCGTTCTTGCCTTTGCCGGCTATGTAGGCGTTGACTTGAACCTTGGACGTGTCCTTGGTCAGCACCTCGAAGTCGATTTCATCATGCGGCTGCTTGTCGGCATCGCCGACGAAGCTGAAGAATGCCGCGTTGACGCCGGAGCCCGTGTCGGTCTTCATCCGCGCCTCGTAAGTGCCGTAGCCGAAGCGCTGCTTGGTCTGGATCTCGGCGCAGGCGAATTCGCGATCCTTCAGCTTGCGCTTCTCGAAACCGAGCGTCAGCATGCCGTCGGAAAGCCCGATCAGGCTTTTGGACCAGGTGCAGTTCTGATGCTTGCCGTTCGTCCAGCCGTCGGAAATGTACCAGCGCGCGCGACTGAGGCTGGTGAAATCATCGACAAAGGACGGCGCGGTTGGGAGATCCTGGGCGCGCACGGGCACCAGGCCCGCAACCATGCTGACGAGACCAATCAGCAGAAACGCGCCGTCTGAACGGAGCCGCCGCAGCTTGCCTGGGATCGGGTGCGTGAACAGGGTGCCTCGGGTTGCCGGGGCGGGCGTGCTTTTAAGATCTGCGTTCATATCAAATTCACCTTGTGCTGTGCGCCCCCAAAGCGATCGTTCGAACCGTGACGAAACAACCTGATCTCGACCTCTGTCGCTCCCAAGCTCCGTGTTGTGCCTAAAACCATTGCGCCGACCCGGGGTGTTCGCTCAGCCTGTGCCGGAATCGGCGGGCTTCACAAAATCGGTCCTTATGTCGGGACCGTTCTGCCGCTTCTCGTCGAAGATTTCATCCAGCGAATGACGGAGATCCTTCATCATCTGCATCTGGCGCGACAGCGCTGCGATGCGCCGCTCGCAATTCAGGATCGACCTGGTCAGTTCGCCGACTTCGGAAGACCTGCGAGAGGAGACCGCTCCGTTCTCCATGGCCTCGACCAGAAAGGCGGCATTGGTAGCCGTCGTCCTGTAGCGGTTCTCAAGGCCGCTCTTCTCCGCCTCGACTTCGGCCGAGATCTGGTCCAGCAGCTTTGCCAACCGATCGAGGCGCGAGGTGTCGGTCTGCGTGTCGCGCGCCGGATCTCTCGATCGGAAGCGAAAGATCGAGGCCATGCAGTCAGCGCCCCATCATCGTCGAGCTGGTGAACGGCCTTAGTGCGCGTCCACATTCAACAGACATTTCTTGCATCGTCCAGCTCCTCCGACAGGGTATGTCTCGGGCCAGTTCGGTTGGCCGTCCAAAATTGCTGCACCGCAACATAGATTGCCATTCCCTGCGCGGATAGGCAACCACCTAGATCGTAAACTCATGAATCTCGTTGAAACGGTCCGAGCCGACCGAAGGGTAAGGGAGTAGCTACCGCCGTCGCACGTTGACGGGCCTAGCTTTCGCTGGCCGTGCTGGTTCCGGCCATGAGGAAGCGCAGCGGCGGCACATGCTGACGCTTCGCGGCGAGGCCGGCGCGGCGAAACAGCGCATCCAGCTTATCGGAGGCGACGCCGCGGACGACGGCTGTGAGGTTGGACGAGCCGGCCAAGGCGTAGGCCGCGGCCGGCGCCAGCCCACGCTCAGCCTTCACGTCTAAAAACTTCCGCAACCGGTATTTGTCGCGGATGTGCCGCTCGTGCCTTCTCAGCGCAGCCTTCGATGCCTCCGGCAAACTGTCGATCGCAAGCAGCGCCAGGTCGGCATCGGCCAGATGCTTCAGGTCCTGGGTCTTGTGCCGTCCGCTCAGCGAATCGGCGCGCACGATCGCGCCGTAGCCACAGGATTTGATGACCTTGAAGCGCGCGCCATGGGCAACCGCGCGCGCATAGAGTTCATAGTCTTCACCCAGGCGCAGCTTCTCGTCGTAGCGCAGCCCATGCCGATCGAGAAAGGCGCGGCTGATCACCGGCTTGAGGAAGCCCAGTTCCCCGCGTTGCACACGGCGCCTGGAGATGTTGGCGTCGATGAAACCCTCGAAATCGAGGAATTCCGGCTCGGGCGAGAACGGTGGAGCAACGATTTTCGAAACGTCGGTTGCCGCGTCATCCCTGACAAGCATGATGTTGTCTGCGGCGAAATCCCAATCGGTGCTGGCGAACAGTCTGTGAAACCTGCCTTCGAAAAAGAAATCATCAGCGTCCAGAATGCTGATGAACGGCGACCTGGAACCGGCTATCGCGGCGTTGCGTGCAAACGATGGGCCGCGATTGACGTCGAAGCGGATGACGGAAAGGCGGCCCGTGCCGTCGCCGGCCGCGTGGGCGACTTTCGCGGTATCGTCGGTAGACGCGTCGTCGACGACGACAACTTCCGCAACCTCAGGCTCGCGTAATGCCGATGCAATGGCAGCCGGGATTGTCCGCGCCGCATTGCGGGCGGCGATGATCACGCAGACCTGGAATGATGTCATGAACATGCCTCTCGATTGCAGAAGTCGTTGCGGATTTCCTCGCCCCGTCCGCTCAATGCCCCACCGCCCATTCTGAAATGCATCGGCCCAAACGCCTATGCTGCAAGTGCGAAGCAAGCATCGCCAAAATCATCGGCGCCGTCCAGTTTTTCATTTTGCTGGGTGTCATGGCCCGGTTGGGCAGGCGGCGAGCCTCAATCGGGATGGCTCCAGAAATGCGCCGCTTGGCAGAGCCGTTCCTACACGCTCCATCAGAGCGCTCGACTGGCAGAAACCAGTTGCTGATCCTCGCCGACCGGACGGCGGCGGGGCGGAGCGAGCGCGTCGAGGCCCGCAGTGTCAAGGAATTGAAAGAGCAGGAATGCCGACTGCCGGTGTCGTTTGAGGCGAGCAATTCGTCAGAGGACCGGCGAGCTTAACCACAGGTCACATGGACATCGCAGACCGCGACCAGGCCCGAAATCAGTGAAGGCCTCTCCTGGCGCTGAGTTTCTCGCCTTCGGCCGCTTCGTTCGAACTCAGCTTTCGTTCAGCGTCGCGGATTTTGTCGGCCGGGGTCGGGGCATTTCTGGCAACCATGGCAAAGACCAGCAGAAAATAACCCAGTTGGATGACTATAGCGCAGCCGATGACACGAAACAGCGTCGTACCGAGCGAGGCGCCGCCCAAATAGGACCAGACGATCACGATCGCCAGCGCAAAACACATTCCGATAATGAACTTTGGCAGTGACATACCCGATAGCCCATCAACCGGCTCGGGAAAAAATGTCGACAAGCCCACCCCGAGCACCTCCCTTAAACTCTGCGAGCTTATTTAGGTTGCCCGCTTCTGGCCGGTTGCTTCCGGCCTAGCCCAATCTGTCCATAGTCCGACAGAAACAATTTGCAACTCTATTGAGCCGCGCAATAGGCGGCAAGGGCAGCTGCGGAATAAATTTTAAACGAATCCTCGGGATCGACTCCGCCATGGTGCAACGCACACGTCGGCATCACCACTAATTGCCGGATATCGACTCGCTCCAGTATGATTCATAATATTGAATAGTATTTTATCATAACATCAGTCATTATCTTGAAATTCTAAATGACGGCAAAGCTCCACAGGAGGGTATAAAGAGCGATTCGCCTAAAATCAGCCCAAAAATTGGACTAGCTTTTCCAAAATTGCCCATAATCTGTCTCTTTTGCGACATAAATGGGAAATTTTGTGCAGGACGAGTTTATTATTTAGTCAGTTCATGACGCGACTATTACAGCCGTCTGAGAAATTGTGTGTTGCGCTGCAACATTTTTTTGGTATCGTGCGGTAAACCATCCGTTCAACGTATGGAGTTTACGCATGAGGGACGTAGCCAAGCCGGCCGATGCGGATTTTTCGCAGGCCGGCGTCGATTTTCCGCCACCGATTGGCGGCCTGCTCAAACGCAGCTTCGATATTGTCGGTTCGCTGATCGGCCTGGTCGCTCTCAGCCCGCTGTTCGTAATGATAGCGCTGCTTGTCAGGTTTTCCGATGGCGGGCCGATTTTCTATGGTCACAGCCGAATCGGCCGCGGAGGACGGATTTTTCCGTGCCTCAAGTTCCGCACCATGGTTGCAGACGGCGAGCGGGTGCTTGCTGCCTATCTCGCCGCGAATCCGGAGGCCAACGCCGAATGGATAGCGACCCGCAAGTTGAAGAACGACCCGCGGATCACGCGCGTCGGAGCGGTGCTGAGGAAGCTCAGCCTCGATGAGTTGCCGCAGATCATCAACATCCTGCAGGGGGATATGAGCCTGGTCGGGCCTCGTCCCGTGGTGCGCGATGAGCTGGAGATATATGGCAATTCGGCCGTCTATTACCTGAAATCGCGCCCCGGCCTCACCGGGCTCTGGCAGGTCAGCGGACGCAACGATGTTTCGTATGACAGCCGCGTCGCATTCGACAGGCACTATGTCGAGAACTGGTCGATGTTCGAAGACATTCGCATCATCATCAAGACCGTACCTGCGGTCTGGATGTCGCGAGGCTGCTACTGACGGCCGCTTGCTGGCCGTGCATCGAGGAGCGGCTGTCCAGAATTCGGGCCCGGAACTCAGGCCCCTAACTCAGGCATCGGCAGCTCATCGGGCGGGGCAAACCAGATCGGAAACGCTCAGTTGAAAGCAGATATAATCGATATCTTTTGCACCGGCATTCTCTCCAGACGCATGCGGCGAGTACGGCTTTTGACGACTTGCCTTACAATGGCGACCGGCCTGACCCTGTCGCTAGCCTTGCCACAGTTTGCCTTCGCCGACGACTATCGGCTTGGAGCACAGGACAAGCTGACCATCCGCGTGGCGGAATGGCAGACCGTCGAAGGCACGTTTCGTGACTGGTCGGCCATCAATGGAGAATACACGGTCGGCCCCGCTGGAACCTTGTCGGTTCCCTTCGTCGGCGAGATGCCCGCATCCGGCAAGACGACTTCGGAGATCGCGGCATCGCTCGGCGAGGCGCTGCAGCGCAAGCTCGCTCTGGCCGACAAGCCGGAGGCTTCCGTCGAAATGGCGCAGTACCGGCCATTCTACATCTCTGGCGAGGTGCAATCGCCCGGCCAGTATCCTTGTGTGCCTGGGTTGTCCGTGCTGAAAGCGATGAGCATTGCCGGCGGAGCCCGGCGGAACCCGGAGAGCGGACAGCGCTACGACCGCGACCTGATCAATGCCAAGGGCAATTTCGACGTACTACAAGACCAATTGGTCAGGCTGACCGTCAAGCGCGCCCGCATCGAAGCGGAACTGGCGGACAAGCCGACATTCGCGGTGCCGAAAGAGGTGGCCGACGATCCGAAGCTGCCCAGCATCGTTGCCGATGAGACGGCGATCCTGGCGGCCGACCAGAAGAAACTCAAGCTGCGCTTGCAGGCGCTCGACGATTTGAAGGCGCTGCTGCAGAGCGAGATCGATTCGCTGCAGAAAAAGATCGTCAACCAGCAGAAGCAGGTTGATCTGGCGAAGGAGCAGCTCAACGGCATCGGCTCGCTGGCGCAAAAGGGCCTGGTCGTCAACACGCGGGTTTTGAACTCGCAGCAAACCATCGCCGACCTCGAGGGCCAGATCCTGGATTACGAAACGGCGATTCTCACGGCCAAGCAGTCGATCAGCAAGGCCACCCAGGACGCCATCGATCTCGAGAACACCCAGAACTCCAGCCTCGCGACCGACCGGCAACAGACGGAAGCCGATCTCAACGAGGCGACGCTGAAGCTGAATATGGAAAAGGCCTTGATGTCCGAAGCCTTGTCGGGCAGCCCCATGCCGCAATTCTACGGCAACAACGAACCAGCGGCCTTGTCATTTTCCCTGGTGCGGGTGGTCGACGGCAAGACCAGCGAAATCACCGCCGATGAAGACACGCCGGTGCTGCCAGGGGACGTGATCAAGGTCAAACCGGCGCCCATGGCCATCCAGTAGCTTCTTTCCACCGGAGCAAAGCACCAACCCCGCAGGCAGCGGTCTGCGGGGTTTTTGCGTTTGGGATCTTATGGATCAGAAAACAAGGCGGCCTTCGGGCAACGAACCGCCTGGATCCGCCCGCTCTAGCCTCGCACGGCGTCCGGTTCCTCGAGATGGTTCACGGCGCTCCACCGGGAAGGAGCGACGGCCGGCACCCTCACCAGCTTGAAGTAGCTGTAGTACAGCAGGAACGATCCCATGATGTAGGGATTGAGGGTCTCGACCTCGACGAAGGATCGGATGAACAGAAGCACCATGACGCCGGCAAGAATCACGGAGTCGGCTTGCCATGTCCTGAATATCAGCGCCGAGACGTGACCCCAGAGCGTGCGCAGGATGATCAGCGAAAGCAGTGTCGCGCCGACGAAGCCGAGTTCCACCAAGGTCTCGATGTAGGTGTTGTGGAAGTGGAAGCCGCTTCGCGCGGCGATATAGAATTCGTTCCACAGCCGCTCGGCCTCGGAGAAGCCCTGCACCCAATAAGCCGCGTAGCCGACGCCGAGGATGGGCGATTGCTGCGCGGCATTCCAGCCCTGTTGCCAGAGGTAGGTTCGTCCGGTGAGCGTCGAATCCTTGCCGAAAAGGCCAAGGACAAAGTCCATCAGCCCGAGATTCAGCGCAATCACGGTGCAGGCGACCAGCCCGCCCGCACCGATTATGAAAATTACCCGGCGATGGCGGAGCGAAAGCAGCTTGCCGATGGAAAGCAGGGCGACCAGAGCGAGAACCGCGGGGGTAGATGCCATCGAAGTGGCGGAATGCGACACCACCAGCAGATAGCCCGATAGAAGGACAATCGGTACGATCAACAAACAGCTTATCCGGCCGCGCCTGAGAAAGGCCAGGTAGACAACGCAGAAATAGATGCCAAGCGATGCGACAAAGCCGATCTGGTTCTTGGAGCTGAACGCGCCGACGAAATTATACGTCCCATCGAGAACGTCGTAGGAATAGCTCGCGACCTTGAGCGAGTAGAGCAGGACGACGAAAATCCCGATCAGGGCGCCTATGGTCAAGGTCCGGACGCTGACGGTGCGCGCGGCAATGTAGGCGCAGGCGATATGGGAGCAATATTGGACGGCCGTTCTTGCCGTGGTGCCGGGAGCCGCCGACCAGAACACCGAGAAGCAGACATAGGTTGCAAAGGCCAGCGGAAGCCAGGCGCTGGAAGCGTGCCTTAATATCTTGCGGTAGTCGACCAGGATGAGCGGTAGCCAGACTGCATAGTAGGCCAGGATCATGGCCTGGCCGAAAATGGTCGAGTAGGAAAACGCCCAGATCGAGACGGCAACGGCAAAGCTGCCATAGACCGTGTTCTTGTCCGGATCGATCAACAGAGATTTTGGAATCTTCATCTCGATAGCGGTTTTCCGTCCTTGCAGCTCAATGCCGATTTCATGGGCCGCTCGTGGGCCGATTCGTCGGATCGATGGGAGCCTCGCCTGCAGGCGCTCGCATTGTGCAGTGCAATATAACCCATCCGGCGCCGCCTGTCACCCGGATGCCAACCGGGCGCGTCGTTCCAGCCGTTCTCTCCATACCGGGCGAGACGATTTGGCCAGAAGGCAGTGCCGTACAATTGACCGGTGCTGGCCCATCATAAGCTGTTCTGAGGTTGCAAGTCCGCGCTTGAACTTGTCCGCCGTTGACTTCACATTCGCCGCCAATTGGGAGGAAGACCACATGCCGATGAGTTTCGCGGGACGATTTGCCGGACGATCTGCTGTTATCACCGGCGGCGCCTCAGGCATCGGCCTGGCCGTCGCGCAAAGGATCACTGGCGAAGGCGGGCGTGTTTCGGTCTGGGATCGCGATGCCGCCCAGATCGAGCGGGCCAAGGCCATTGTTCCAGGCCTGCACAGCGTCACCTTAGACGTCGCCGACCCCATAGCGGTCGAAGCCGCCGCCGGAGAGACGATCGAAGCGCTTGGCGCGGTCGATGTCCTTGTCACCAGTGCTGCCATCACCGGGCCGAACATGACGACCTGGGAGTATTCGGTGGAGGATTGGCGCCGGGTCACCGACATCAACATCAACGGCGTCTTCTTCTGCAACAAGGCGCTGGTCCCGCATATGCTCGAACGCAATTACGGCAGGATCATCAACATCGCCTCGATTGCCGGCAAGGAAGGTAACCCGAACGCCTCGGCCTACAGCACCTCCAAGGCGGCGGTGATCGGCATGACCAAATCGCTCGGCAAGGAACTGGCCAAGACCAAAGTAACGGTGAACTGCGTCACGCCGGCGGCCGTGCGCACCGCGATCTTCCAGCAGATGAGCCAGCAACACATCGACTTCATGCTGTCCAAAATACCGATGGCGCGGTTCGGCGAGGTCGAGGAGGTGGCGGCGCTGATCTGCTGGATCGCGTCCGAGGAATGCTCGTTCACAACGGCGGCCGTCTTCGACGTCTCCGGCGGCCGGGCGACCTACTGAGGCGGGGCCGGACGCAAACCGCCCGACCGGATCGCGGCGCCTCAGTCGTGAAGCTCCCGCGAGATCGGCGGGCCGATCGAAAAGTCGCTGAATGTCACTTCGAAGCCCTCGCGCTGCGGCGAACAGCACATCATGCCGACATCGACCGTTTTCGACGGGGGGAAATAGGCAAGCCGCACCGGTTTCCAGTGCTTGTCAGATGGGTCGCGATACTGGACGCGGATCGTCTCGGCATGGCGGGTCATGCGGATCCTGACCCCGTCCGGATCGGCCGGAATGCTGGCCAGCGACCAGTCGGAGGCATCGTTGGTGACGACGACGGAAAAATACATCAGCCCGTCGGTGTATTCGATGCCGGCCTTGATCCAGTGCGTCTCGCTCAGGCGGACCATAAGCCCGGCCTGATCGTAAAGCACCTCATAGTGCCCCTTGACGGTGACTTCGGCGCTGAAATCGCCCTCGACCTCACGATAGAGGAAATGGCCATTGTCGCGCCAGAAGCCGTAGAACGTCTCGCGCCAGAAGTCGGTCTCCTCACCGGTCCGTACATGCACCGTATTGTTGCCGAAGGCGTGGTGCGGCGGCGGATTGAGCCAGGTCAGGTCCGTATTCTCAGATGCCATCGACTTGCTCGCTGCCTGGCTGGTCTGCCGCCTTTTCTTAGCCGGCAAACGTGTAAGCGGTCTTCACCGTGGTGTAGAACTCTGCGGCATAGCGGCCCTGCTCGCGCGGGCCGTAGCTCGATCCCTTGCGCCCGCCGAAAGGCACGTGGAAGTCGACGCCGGCCGTCGGCAGATTGACCATGACCATGCCGGCTTCCGAATTGCGCTTGAAGTGCGTGGCATGCTTGAGGCTCGAGGTGCAGATGCCGGACGTCAGCCCGAACGGCGTGTCGTTGGCCACCGCCAGCGCCTCGTCATAATCCTTGACGCGGATGACGTTGGCGACCGGGCCGAAAATCTCCTCGCGCGAGATGCGCATGGCGTTGGTGGTTTCGGTGAACAGCGCAGGCTGCAAATAGAAGCCGCGGGTTTCGCGATCGAGCCGCTCGCCGCCGAAGGCGAGATCGGCGCCTTCCTGACGTCCGATGGCGATATAGTCCTCGTCCTGTTTGAGCTGGCTCTGGTCGACAACCGGCCCGATCTGGGTCTTGGTATCGAGAGCGTCGCCGACGACCAGCTTGGCCATGCGGTCCTTGAGCGCCTCGACGAAGCGGTCGTGGATGCCGTCCGTCACCACCAGGCGGGACGACGCCGTGCAGCGCTGGCCGGTCGAGAAGTAGGCACCGTTGATAGCGCATTCGACGGCGACGGCAAGGTCGGCATCGTCGAGCACGACAAGCGGGTTCTTGCCGCCCATTTCGAGCTGGAACTTGCGCATGTGCTCGACGCTGGCGGCGGCGACGCGCTTGCCGGTGCCGACCGATCCGGTGAAGGTGATCGCGTTGAGGTCAGGACTGTCGAGCATCGCCTGGCCGACCACCGAACCTTTGCCCATCACCAGGTTGAGCACACCCTTGGGCAGCCCGGCGCGGTGCAGGATGTCGACAATAGTCCAGGCGCTCTCCGGAACGAGTTCCGCCGGCTTGAAGACGATGGTGTTGCCGTAGGCCAGCGCCGGAGCGATTTTCCAAGCCGGAATGGCGATCGGGAAATTCCACGGCGTGATGATGCCGACGACGCCGACCGCTTCGCGGGTGATCTCGACGCCGACGCCGGGCCGCACGCTCGGCACCAGCTCGCCCGACAAGCGCAGCGTCTCGCCGGCGAAAAAATCGAATATCTGGGCCGCCCGCACAGTCTCGCCGATGCCCTCGACCAGCGTCTTGCCTTCCTCGCGCGCCAACGCCCGGCCTATTTCATCTTTCCGCGCGTTGATCTCGTCCGACGTCTTCCTCAGCACCGCATGGCGTGCCAGCAGGCCCGATCTAGACCATGCCGGAAATGCCGCTTTCGCCGCCGCGATGGCCTGCCGAGCATGCTCCGTGCCCCCCGATGCATATTCGCCGACCACGTCGTCGAGATTGGACGGGTTGATGTTGCGGGAGCCGGCATCGCCTACCCACTCGCCATCGATGAGGTTCTTTCGAAACGGGATCATGTCGCTGTCTTCCTTGTCGTCCTTCGATCGCCGTCTATCTGGACCACCGACCGCCGCACCGCAAGGCCGAAGGCAGGCAAACTTCTCCTCCTCGACAGGCATGTGATAGGTGTCGGGGCGGGGAAGACGATTCTAGTGTGGTGCGACGCGGATCGCACGGGAGGAAATCATCATGTCCGACAGCGCCTTGCCGCTGGTGATCAGCGCACCCGAACCGCGCACGCTCGACCTGATCTTCACGCCGGCTGCGCTGGCGAAATTTCGATCGAAATACCGTATCGTCGAAATATCGCCCGAAGCGGTGGCGGCGCTGCCGGCCGATATCCTTGCCGAGGCGCGCTACATCGTCGGCCAGCCACCTATCGCGCCGGAGACGCTGGAAAGAATGAAGGCGCTGCGCTGCATCTTCAATGTCGAGAGCAACCTCATCAACAACATGCCCTACAAGACGCTGTTTTCGCGCGGCATCCATGTCGTCACCACCGGGCTGGTGTTTGCCGAACCGGTGGCCGAGCTCGGCCTTGCCATGGCGCTCAACCTCGCCCGCGGCATCGTCGACGCCGATCTCGCATTTCGTCACGGCAAGGAGCTGTGGGGCGGCGACGGCAACCGGACGGCACGGCTTCTTTCCGGCGCGGATGTCGGCATTATCGGCTTCGGCGATCTTGGCCGTGCGCTCAACCGGCTGCTGTCAGGCTTTCGCACGCGGACAAAAGTCTTCGACCCGTGGCTGCCGCCGTCAATCCTGATCGAAAACGGCGTCGAGCCGGCCTCTCTCGACGACGTTCTGTCGAACAGCGATTTCATCTTCGTCGTCGCTTCGGTGACCAGCGAAAACCAGGGTTTCCTTGGTGCCGAGGCGTTTGCCAGGATGCGCAAGGGAGCCGCTTTCATCCTGCTCAGCCGAGCCGGCGTGGTCGATTTCCCGGCACTGATGGACGCCGTCCACAGCGGCCATATCGTCGCCGCCAGCGATGTTTTTCCTGAGGAGCCTCTGGCCCAGGATCACCCGGTCCGTACATTGCCGGGGTTCCTGCGCTCCGCCCACCGGGCCGGCGCGCTTGACATCGCCTTCAAGCGGATGGGCGACATGGTGCTGGAAGACATGGACCTGATCGACCGCGGCCTGCCGCCGATGCGTTCGAAGCGGGCCGAGCGTGAGACCGTTTCGCGAATGCGTTCGAAGCCGGTCGACAAGAATTAAGCCGCCTGCCGACGGTCGCACATGCTCAGACGGTGAAGGACCAAAACAGGCAGGCCAGTGTCGCTGCGGCGAAGACGACGAAGAACAGGCTTCTCAACAAGATGTTGCGGCGCAGCTCGTTGATGAACAGATGACACCCGACGACGGCTGCGACAAACAGGAAGCGCCAGTTCAGCAGTGCGGAGAGCACATCGCGCTGACCGAAAGCAAATCTCGCGGCGAGACATCCAACGATGACCGCAAACAACACGATGACCGTCCAGAAGATCGCATCGGCGGCATGTGTCAGGACGATGCCAGCGAGCCTGATCGGCAGAACCATCATCAGCAGTGCGCTGAAAAAATAGATCGCCGCGAGCGGAATGAACGTCCCCGCATCGGCGACGTCGCTCAAGCGCTTGGCGCCGATCGCGCCATAGGGATAGCCATGCCTGGCCACCGCCAGGCTGAGCGCCATCAGCAAGGCCGTCAGCATGGTGGCAAGCGCGAATGAGGTCAGGGCTTTGCTCATGGGGCTCCCGTTCCGAGCGAATCGAAGTCAGGACGTTGGTAGCCCATGGTTTGTAAATTGCTAGTAAGCATCATGCAGCGGCACGGCAGAGTTTCTCGGTGCATTCACTCCGCAGCTTGCAGACGCCGCCCGTCGATAATGGTCTTGATCTCGGCGCGGCAAGAGCCGCAATTGGTGCCGGCGTGAAGGGCGGCGCCGATTGCCGCGACGCTGGTACAGCCGCCGCGTACCGCTTCCGCGATCTGGTTGGCACCGACCCCGAAACAGGCGCAGACGGTGGCACCGCGGTCGACGCTGTTGCCGCCCGGCCGCCCGGCGACAATCGCCAACCGCGCCTGCCGATCGGCATGGTCAGCACCAAGTTGTTCGACTGCCCACCCGCGCGACACCGCTACCGGGGTAGGCGCAAGATAGAGCGCGCCGACCAGCCGATTGCCTGCGAAACGGGCGAAGCGATGGTGCCCGCCGGCGATGTCGTGATAGGCGAGCGTCTCGCCTTCCATGCCTAACAGGGAGGCGGCAAACCCGGTCCAGTCACGGCTGTCCTGCAGCGCAATTTCAAGCCGCCAGCCGGCGGGGCAGCGGGCGAGGCTCCAGTAATCGGCGTCGATCGAGGCGGGCCGTTCGGCAAGCACCGCGAAACCGAAGGCTGCGGCAGCGAAGCGTTCGAGGCGGGCGGCAACGTTCTTCGAGGCCGGCTGACCTGAAATCGCATCGGTCGTCGGCGGGACCAGTGCATCGACACGCGCGCGGGCGGAGATCTGATCGGTCCAGTGCATCGGAACGAATACAGAGCCTTGGCGTTGGCGCACCGTCACCAGGGCGCGGACCAGCACCTCGCCATGGCCAGTCGAGACGCGCACGATGTCGGCATCGCCGATACCGAAGTGCTGCGCATCCGCCGGGTGGATTTCGACGAACGGTTCGGCCATGTGCTGCGACAGGCGCGGGCTCTTGCCGGTCCGCGTCATGGTGTGCCAATGGTCGCGGACGCGCCCGGTGTTGAGGACGAGCGGGTAGTCCAGGCTGGTGCGGGTTTGTGCGGCTGGGCGGATGGCAATGAAGCGTGCCTTGCCGTCGGGTGTGTAGAAATTGCCGTTGGCGAAGAAGCGGGTGCTTTTGTCCTCCGGCTGGCGCCGCGCGCGCCGCTCTGGCCTGCCGGCCACCTCCCCCTCAAGGGGGGAGATTGGCAGTTTTGCCGGCTGCGCCCACTCATCAACCTGGGAGACTGGCGATAGCCGAGCAGCAGGCTGATCTCCCCCCTTGAGGGGGAGATGGCCGGCAGGCCAGAGGGGGTCATCTGCGACGGCCTCCACCTCGGTGGGGCGACCCGGAGAGGTCGAGACTTCACCACCGACCCCACCCCGTCCCGCTTGTTTCGCTTTGCTCAACGCGCGTGCCGACCCTCCCCTCAAGGGGGAGGGTGGAGCCGGCGCTGGCCATTGGAACGGCAGAAGATCCTCATAGGCCTCTGCACCGATATCGCCATACGCGCCTATATCAAAATCGCGCGCGCCGTCATTCTCGAAGCCCGACAGCGCCGCGTGCTCGGCGAAGATGTCGGCCGGCGACACATGCGAAAAAGCCTCGCCGAAGCCCATCCGCTTGGCGACTTCAGTGATGATCCACCAATCTGGCCTTGCCTCGCCGGGCCTGGCCAAAAAAGCCCGCTGGCGCGAGATGCGGCGCTCCGAATTGGTGACGGTGCCATCCTTTTCGCCCCATGCGGTGGCCGGCAGCCGGACATGGGCGTGGCGGACCGTGTCGGTCTCGCCCAGCACGTCCGAGACCACAACAAACGGGCAGGCCCTGATCGCCGCTTCGACGGCATCGGCATCCGGCATCGAATCGACCGGGTTGGTGGCCATGATCCACAGCGCCTTGATGCGTCCGTCGGCCACCGCTCGGAACATCTCGACCGCTTTCAGGCCGGGTTTTTCGGCGACGGTTGGGGCATTCCAGAAGCGCTGCACGCGTTCGCGGTGCTCGGGGTTTTCGATCTCCATGTGGGCGGCCAGCATGTTGGCCATGCCGCCGACCTCACGGCCGCCCATGGCGTTGGGCTGGCCGGTCACCGAGAACGGCCCGGCGCCGGGCTTGCCTATGCGGCCGGTGGCCAGATGGCAGTTGATGATGGCGTTGACCTTGTCGGTGCCCGAAGACGACTGGTTCACGCCTTGGCTGTAGACGGTCACCGTCTTCGCCGTCGCGGCAAACAGGCTGTAGAAGCGGGCCAGTTCGTCCTCACTGAGACCCGTGGCAGCCGCGATGCCGGCAAGATCGAGCGCCGAGGCGGCGAAAAGCGCTTGCCCGAAGCCGGTCGTGTGCGCCGTGATATAGGTGCGGTCCAGCGCGTTGTGCTGGCCGAGATAGGCGAGCAGCCCGGTGAACAAAGCGACGTCGCCATCGGGCGCGATCGCCAGATGCATGTCCGCGATGTCTGAGGTCATGGTGCGGCGAGGGTCGATCAGCACCACCTTCATCTCGGGCCGCTTTTCCCGGGCGGCCGCAATGCGCTGGTAGAGTACCGGATGGCACCAGGCGAGATTGGAGCCGACCAGCACGATCAGGTCGGCAAGTTCCAGGTCCTCGTAATTTCCCGGAACGGTGTCCGAACCAAAGGCGCGGCGGTGGCCGGCGACCGACGAGGCCATGCACAGGCGCGAATTGGTGTCGATATTGGCCGAGCCGATAAAGCCTTTCATCAGCTTGTTGGCGACGTAATAGTCCTCGGTCAGCAACTGGCCGGAAACATAAAAGGCGACCGAACCGGGGCCGTGTTCGGCAATGGTTTGCGAGAAGGTCGAAGCGACAAGGTCGAGCGCTTCGTCCCAGTCGGTGCGGCGACCGTGGATCTCCGGGTATAGCAACCTGCCGTCGAGGTCGATGGTCTCAGCCAGCGCCGAGCCTTTGGAGCAGAGCCGGCCGAAATTCGCCGGGTGGTCCGGGTCGCCGCGAACGGTTATTTCACCGTCCGCGGCGACCTTCGCCAGCACGCCGCAACCCACCCCGCAATAGGGGCAGGTGGTCCTCACCTCGCGCGCTTCATCAATCTGCATGGTTCACGCCGCGCGGCTGGCCAGCGCTTCCAGCGCAATGAACAGCCGCTCGCCGTCGACCCGCACGGCAATGGTGCGCACCGCGCCCTCGTCCGCGCCGAGCGCCTTGCCTGTCTCCAGCGAGATCACCCAATTGTGCAAGGGACAGGTCACCGCCGTGCCATGGACGATGCCCTGGCTGAGCGGCCCACCTTTGTGCGGGCAATGGTCGTCGATGGCAAAGACCTGATCGTCGGCCGTGCGAAAGACGGCGATCTTTCCTTCCGGCGTGGCGACGCAGCGCGCGCCGCGACGCGGAATGTCCGAGAGCGTGCCGATCGATACCCAGTTCATGTGGCCATTCCTCTTTTGCGCGTGTTCTTGTCCGAAAACCGCATTCCACTTTTCGGGAACACGCGCCTACTCCGCCGCCTGGGCAAAGCCGACCGAAGCCATCGGCCGGAATTCATGCTTGTCCTTGCCGGAAGCACGTTCCGACCATGGGTCGACCTGGGCGAATTTCTGCGAAAAGACGAAGCGGTCGAAATAGGCTTTGCGCTTCTCGCCATCGTCCATGATCTGACGCTTGATCTCAGCTATGCCGACGCGCTTGGCCCATTTGTAGATACGCTCGAGATAGCGGCCCTGCTCGCGATACATCTGCGTCAACGCCACGATATGCTCCAGCGCCTCGTCCTCGGTCTTGACCTGGCCGAGCACTTCGGTGCCCTTGATGTCGAGACCGGCGGCGCCGGCGAAATGGATCTCGTAGCCGCTATCGACGCAGATCACGCCGACATCCTTGCAGGTCGCCTCGGCACAGTTTCGCGGACAGCCCGACACCGCCATCTTGACCTTGGCCGGGGTCCACGAGCCCCACATGAATTTTTCGATACGGATGCCCAAGCCGGTCGAATCCTGCGTGCCGAAGCGGCACCAGTCCGAGCCGACACAGGTCTTCACCGTGCGCAGTCCTTTGGCATAGGCGTGGCCGGAGACGAAGCCAGCCTGGCCGAGATCGGCCCATACCGCCGGCAGGTCTTCCTTGCGGATGCCGAGCATGTCGATGCGCTGGCCGCCGGTGACCTTGACCATCGGGATCTCGAACTTGTCGACGACGTCGGCGATGGCGCGCAATTCGGCGGCGTTGGTGACGCCGCCCCACATGCGCGGCACTACCGAATAGGTGCCGTCCTTTTGGATGTTGGCGTGGACGCGCTCGTTGATGAAGCGCGACTGGTAATCGTCGGCGTATTCGTCGGGCCAGTCGCAGACGAGATAGTAGTTGAGCGCCGGCCGGCATTTGGCGCAGCCGCAGGAAGTCTTCCACTCCAGTTCCTGCATGACGGCGGGAATGGTCTTCAAGCCCTTGGCCTTGATCAGCCGGCGGACCTCGTCATGGCCAAGCGCGGTGCAGCTGCACATCGGCTGGACCGCCGCGGGGTTGTATTTGTCGCCGATGGTCAGCACCATCAGCTTTTCGACCAGCCCGGTGCAGGAGCCGCAGGAGGCCGACGCCTTGGTGTGGGCGCGCACATCGTCGAGCGAGGTCAAGCCCCTGGCCGTGATCGCGCCGGTGATCTTTCCCTTGCATACGCCGTTGCAACCGCAGATTTCCGCATCATCCGGCAAGGCTGCAACGGCCGCCATAGGGTCCAGGGGGGCGCCTCCCTGGTAGGACTGGCCGAAGATGAGCGTATCGCGCATCTCGGATATGTCTGTCTGCTTCTTCTTGAGGTCGTTGAACCAGGCGCCGTCCGCCGTCTCGCCATAGAGCACGGTGCCGATGATGCGGTCGTCCTTGAGTACCAGGCGCTTGTAGACGCCGGCCGCGGCATCGCGCAGCACGATCTCCTGACGGTCATCGCCCTCGGCGAAGTCGCCGAGAGAGAACAGCTCGATGCCGGTGACCTTGAGCTTAGTCGGCGTGTCCATGTGGACGAAAGCCGCCGCCTCATTGCCGGCCAGATGGCTGGCGGCGACGCGCGCCATCTCGTAGAGCGGCGCGACCAGCCCGTAGACCTGGCCGTTGACCTCGGCGCATTCGCCGATTGCGTAGATATCGGGATCGTTGCTGCGCATGCCGGCGTCGACGACGATGCCGCGATTGACCGCAATGCCGGCTTCCTTCGCCAGCGCCGCATTCGGCCTGATGCCCACCGCCATGACGACGAGCGTTGCGGGAATGACTGTGCCGTCGGCAAGCTCCACCCGCTCGACCTTGCCGTTGCCGGTGATCGCCTGGGTGTTGGCCTTGGTGATGACCTTGATGCCGCGCTGCTCGACGGCGCGCTGCAGGAGATATCCGGCGGCCGGATCGAGCTGACGCTCCATCAGCGTCGGCATGACGTGCAGCACGGTGACGTCCATGCCCTGCGCGTTCAGACCCGCAGCCGCTTCCAGGCCGAGCAGGCCGCCGCCGATGACGACAGCCTTGGCCCGCGACTGGGCGGCAAGCATCATCGCCCGGACGTCGTCGAGATCGCGATAGGTGAGCACGCCCGGCAGGTCATGGCCTGGCACCGGAATGATAAACGGCACCGAGCCGGTGGCGATGACGAGTTTGTCATAAGGCTCGGTCACGCCATGATCGGAGGTGACGGTCTTTGCCTGCCGGTCGATGGCGACGATCTTGTGGCCCTTGTAGAGGGTGATGCCGTGCTTGATGTACCAGCCGTCGCCATGGATGATGATCTCCTCATAGGCCTTTTCTCCCGACAGAACCGGCGACAGCATGATGCGGTCGTAGTTCACGCGCGGCTCGGCGTTGAAGATGGTGACCTGGTAGCGCCCAGGCGCCTTTTCCAGGAGATGCTCCAGCATGCGCCCGGGGGCCATGCCGTTGCCGATGATGACGAGTTTCTCGGTCATGTCCTGATCCACTCCGCTCTCACTCAGCCGCGTAGGAAAGGCCTGAAGCTTCGTCAGACGCCGTGCGCTCCATCCGCCGGATGGAAAAATGCATCCAGGCAAAGCAGGTGGCGACGATGACGAAGAGCAGCATGAAGCAGCTCGACCAGACGCCGGTGAGGTCGTTGAGCACGCCGAAGGCGATTGGCAGGATAAAGCCGCCGAGCCCGCCAATCATGCCGACAACGCCGCCGACCGCGCCGACACTCTGCGGATAGTAAGCCGGGATGTGCTTGTAGACGGCGGCCTTGCCGAGGCTCATGAAGAAGCCGAGCACACAGGCAACGGCTATGAAGGCGAGCGGGCCGATCTCGAAATGGAAGGCGATCGGCCCGCTGATACCGCGCACGACGTAGTCTGCCGAGGGGAGAGACAGAACGAGAGTCGCGACGGCACTGACAGCGAAGGTGCAGTAGAGCACGGTGCGGGCGCCGATCCGGTCGGAAAGCACGCCGCCATAGGCGCGGAAAATACTTGCCGGAATTGAATAGGCCGCGCCAATCATGCCGGCGGTCGCAAGCCCGAAGCCGTAGACGCCGATCAGGTACCGGGGCAGCCACAGCGAGAGCGCCACGAATGCACCGAAGGCGAAGAAATAATAGAAGGCGAAGCGCCAGACCTGCAGGTTCTTGAGCGGCGCGAATTCCTGCAAGAAGCTTCTCTTGGGCGCTGCCTTGCCGGCGCGGCGCTCGCGGATGACCGGGTCGTCGCCAGTCGTGAACCAGAAGACGGCGGCCATGACGACGAGTGCTGCCGCCCAGATCAGCGCGACCGACTGCCAGCCCCAGGAGAGAAGCACGAACGGTGCCAGGAACTTGGTGACCGCGGCGCCGACATTGCCGACACCGAAAATGCCAAGCGCCGTACCCTGCTTGCCGGCCGGGAAGAAGCGCGAGACATAGGCGACACCGACGGCGAAGGAACCGCCGGCGAGCCCAACGCCTAGTGCGGCGACCAGCATCTGCCCGTAGGTGTGCGCAAAAGCGAGCAGAAAGGTCGCGACCGCCGCCGCAAGCATGGTCGCGGTGTATACCAGCCGTCCGCCAAAACGGTCGGTCCAGACACCGAGCACCATACGCACGAGCGAGCCGGTGAGGATCGGCGTGCCGACGAGCAGGCCGAACTCCGTCTCGTTCAGCCCCAGCTCCTGCTTTATGCGCACGCCGATAATTGAAAAGATCGTCCACACCGCGAAGCAGACGGTGAAGGCGATGGTGGACATGGCAAGCGCCTGCCGGGGAGCGCTGTCCTGGCTGGGCGCGGCTGGGAGATTTGCGGTCATTTTCTGGCTCCGGTTTGCGGCGTGGGAGGCACCGCCCTTGTCTGTTCGTTCGCGACTGTCAGCGGCGCAGCATCGGCGAACTGGTTGAAACCGAGCTGTGCGCGGTCACTTCGAGACCCTTGCCGTCAGTCTTGGCGCCGTCGGGAAAGAGGAGGAGCGCGGCGGTGAACAGCGCCGCCGTCAGCGCGCTGACGGCCAGAAAATCACGGCGCGTGAAGTCCGCGAGGGACGCGGCAGTTCCGATCCGTTTCGTCATCGTCGTCTCCGGTTGGACGCCGCTTGGGATCAGCGCCGTCGATTGCGTTAAAACAAAAAAGCCGCCGGCCAGGTCTTCGCGTCCGGGTTCCGGGAGCGCGTGTGGACCTGAGCGGCAGCTTTGCCTGTGGCGCCCGCCATTGGACGCCGTTTCACTTGGCCCTTGCGGACCCTACATTTCGGAAAGCAGGAAGCGTGCCAATTCGACAGCGCTCTTAATTATCGAATGAAATCAATATGAACCGCAGCCGCGCGACTTTTGACCAAGCTCGGCAGCGGATCAAAGATTAGTCAAAATGCCTTGCACAGCAGCATAATATTTGTGCAATGCGGTAGATTGCCTATTGCCGATGCAGATTGCCAATGATGATGACGAGTTTTCCCGTTATGGCCTTACTCCGCGGCTTCGACGAAGCGGTGGCGTTCGTAGAGGAATTTCAGCACCGCCTCGCGGCAGCGCAGGAAGGTGCGGTCGGAGGAAAGCTCGATGCGCCGGCGCGGCCGGGCCAGCGGCACGGCAAGAACCTCGCCGATGGTGGCCGCCGGGCCGTTGGTCATCATCACGATGCGGTCGGACAACAGCACCGCCTCGTCGACATCATGGGTGATCATGATCGTCGTCGAGCCGAGCCTCGAATGGATATCCATCACCGCGTCCTGAAGATGGGCGCGCGTCAGCGCGTCGAGCGCCCCGAACGGCTCGTCGAGCAGCAGGATCTTCGGCTCCATGGCCAGCGCCCGGGCGATGCCGACGCGCTGCTTCATGCCGCCCGAAATCTCGGCCGGACGTTTGTCCTTGGCATGCCCCATCTGCACGAGATCGAGATTGCGCATGATCCATTCATGCCGCTCGGCCCGGCTCTTGCTCCGGCCAAAGACCTTCGTGACTGCCAAATTGATGTTTTCGTAGACGGTGAGCCATGGCAGCAGGCTGTGGTTCTGGAACACCACGGCGCGTTCCGGGCCGGGACTATCGACCTCCTTGTCTTCGAGCAGAACGGCGCCGGCCGAGACCTTGGTCAGGCCGGCGATCAGGTTGAGCAAGGTCGACTTGCCGCAGCCGGAATGGCCGATGATCGAGACGAATTCGCCCTTGTCGATGGTCAGCCGGATGTCCTTCAGCACGTCGCTGACCTGGCTGCCGCGGGCGAAGGATTTGTCGATGTGGTCGAGTTTCAGATAGGCCGTCATCGTCCCTCTCCTCACTTTGCCGTTGTGCCGCGGGTGACGAAGACGCCGACCGCCGCGACCAGGCGGTCGAGGCAAAAGCCGGTGACGCCGATATAGGCGAGCGCGACAATGATGTCGGGCAGGCGCGACGAGTTCCACGCGTCCCAG
The DNA here is from genome assembly GCF_040321675.1 of Mesorhizobium sp. M0296. NCBI lineage: Bacteria > Pseudomonadati > Pseudomonadota > Alphaproteobacteria > Hyphomicrobiales > Phyllobacteriaceae > Mesorhizobium > Mesorhizobium sp. M0296. Next base: position 41,465 of record NZ_JAMYRZ010000017.1, on the reverse strand, counting down.
ATGAAGAAGCCGATGCCGACGCCGCCGGTCAGCATTTCGGCGGCGACGATGGCGAGCCAGGACAGGCCGATGCCGATCCGCAAGCCCGTGAAGATGTAGGGCGCGGCCGCCGGCACCATAATCTTCACAAAGAACTCGAACTGATTGAGCCGGAGGATACGGGCGACGTTGCGGTAGTCCTCGGGGATGTTGCGGACACCGACCGCGGTGTTGATGATGATGGGCCAGATCGAGGTGATGAAGATGACGAAGATCGCCGACGGGCTGGAATCGCGGAACGCCGCCAGCGACAGCGGCAGCCACGCGAGCGGCGGCACCGTGCGCAGGATCTGGAAGACCGGATCGAGACCGCGCATCGCCCAGATCGACTGGCCGACGAGCGCGCCGAGCGCGACGCCGACGATTGCTGCCAGGCCGAAGCCCATGGCGACGCGCTGCAGCGACATCAGCACCCGCCAGGCGAGTCCGATGTCCTGCGAGCCATTGTCGAAGAACGGGTGGGCGATCAGGTCATAGGCCTCGTTCCACACTTGGCTCGGCGGTGGCAGGCTGGCTGTGGGCGACGAACAGGCGAGCTGCCAGACGACGAGCATAATGGTGATGACGATGACCGGCGGCACCAGCGTGCTGGCCAGTTTGGCGGCGATCGCGGCCGGGTCGAAGCGGCGCCGCGCCCTGGCGGTCAAGGCGATGACCTCGGCGGGCTTGGCCGGTGCGGGGAACGGCTTCACCTTGCGGTCCTCGATGGCTTGGATAGACATTTCTCGAAAAACTCCTTGGCGGCGGGTGCAAGGCAGGCGGCGCTGCCACCGCCTGCCGCGCATCTATGTCAGGCTCAGGCCGATGCCTTGATCTTCAGGCTGTCGAGATAGGCGGACGGGTTCTCCGGATCGAAGATCTTGCCGTCGAAGAAGGTCTCGACGCCGCGCGACGTAGACGCCGGAATATCGGCCGCGGCGACACCAAGATCCTTGGCCGCCTCGCGCCACAGATCCTCACGGTTGACTTGGCCGACCAGTGCTTTGATGTCGGTGGTCGGCGCGAACTTGCCCCAGCGAATATTTTCGGCGAGGAACCAGCTGTCGTGGCTCTTGAAGGGATAGGACACGCCGCCCTGCCAGAACTTCATGTAGAGATCGGTGCCGTTGGCGACGCGGCCATTGCCGTAATTGATGTCGCCCTTGAGGCGGCCGATGATGTCGGCGGTCGGCACGTTCATCCATTGCCGCTTGCCGATGATGGCGGCCATCTCGTCCTTGTTTTCCTTGGCTTCGCACCATTGCTGGGCTTCCATGACGGCCATCAGGATCGCCTTGGTGGCGTTCGGATACTTGTCGATGAAGGCGGCGCGCAGGCCGAGCGCCTTTTCCGGATGGCCCTTCCACAGCTCGCCAGTGGTGGCGGCGGTGAAGCCGACGCCCTGGTGAACCAGCTGCTCGTTCCACGGCTCGCCGACACAGAACACGTCCATGTTGCCGACCTTCATGTTGGCGACCATCTGCGGCGGCGGCACGACGATGGTCGAGACGTCCTTGTCGGGATCAATGCCGCCGGCGGCCAGCCAGTAGCGCAGCCAAAGATCGTGCGTGCCGCCCGGAAAGGTCATGGCGGCCTTCACCTCCTTGCCTGCGGCCTTCTTGACGGCGAAGGCGTCCTTCAGCTTTGATGCGTCGAGGCCGACGCCGGTGCCGGCATATTCCTGGGCGACGGAAATGCCCTGGCAGTCGTAGTTGAGCCGGGCCACGATCGCCATCGGCAGTGGCTGCTTGTTTTGAGTCACCTTGCCGGTGTGCATCAGATAAGGCATCGGCGTCAGGATATGGGCGCCGTCAATGCCGTTGGCTTCGCCGCCGAGCACCAGATTATCGCGCGTCGCCCCCCAGGAGGCCTGCTTGAGCACCTCGACGTCGGGCATGCCGAATTTCTCGAACAGGCCCTTCTCCTTGGCAATCATCAGCGGCGCCGCATCGGTCAGCGCTATGAAGCCGAGCTTGGCGCCGGTGACTTCCGGCGCGGCGGGCGCCGCATAGGCGCCGGAGGGCAGCAGCGCACGCGCCGCGGCCAGCGTTGCCGTGGTGGCCGCGCTGATCCTCAGGAAATCGCGGCGGCTGATCGCCGTTTGGGCGGAATGGCTATTGCTGCTTTTCGTCATCGTCATCTCCGGTTGGGCGCGGCTTGGGATCGGCGCCGTCGATTGCGTGTTCGACCAAAACAAAAAAGCCGCCGGCCAGGCCGCGCGCGTCCGTCCATCCGGGATCGCGTGTTGACCTGAGCGGCAGCGTTGCCTGTAGCGCCCGCCATTGGACGCCTATTCCGTGACCCGAGAAGAGTCTGCCTATTGCAACGCAGGAACCGTGCCAGTTTCGGAATGGATGACAAACATCAATGAGATCAACGACTTGCCAAAATCGTCGGCGCGCCGGCCCGCTGGGCGAGCAAGCCAAAGATTGTTCATTAGCGCAGTTGCACGCACATTTTTTGTGCAGCGCACAAGAATGGCGCCGAAATGATCAGACTTCGGCGCGCGCCAATTTCTGGCCGGCAATGTAGGCGTCGATCTCGTCGGGATCGAAGATCTGGCCATCGAAGAAACCATCGGGACCGAGCACCAGGCTTGCCCCCGCCGAACCGACCGGAGTCGCGGCCTTCAGCGCGCCCTCGACCTTGGCATTGGCACCGGGAAGCGCTACGCCAAGCGGCTTCAACGCCGAGCGGTAGAGATCGGGGCGGTAGCAGTCGCGGGCAATAGCGAGGTTTTCCGGCGTGTGCGCGACATGCCCCCAGCGCACCATCTGCGTGTAGAACCACAGGGCATGGCTCTTCCACGGGAAGTTCGCCGCCTTGCCGAAGGGCAGAAAGAAGTCGCCGACGTTGAGTTCGGCGCCGCCGCCGAGCGCCAGATGGCCGCTGAGGATCGGCATCTGCAGCGCCGGCGCAAGCCCGAGGAAGGCCGGCTGCGCCATCAGGGCCGCGAGTTCGTCACGGTTTGCCGGATCCTGGCACCAGCGCGCCGCGTGATGAAGCGCACGCAGCAGGGCTGAAAGCGCGTCCGGCTCTCTTTCCGCCCATGCCTTGCGCACGCCGACGACTTTCTCGGGGCTGGTCTTCCAGATGGCCGCCTTGACCGTGGCGATACGGCCGGTGCCCGCGACGACCGAGGCACTGTTCCAGGGTTCGCCGACGCAGTAGCCGTCGATCCTGCCGGCGGCGAGTGCGTCGGCCATGAACGGGGGCGGCACGATGACGATCTCGATTTCACGCGACGGGTCGATGCCACAGGCGGCGAGCCAGTAGCGCAATTCATAATTGTGCCCGGAGTGCGGATGGACGACGGCGAAGCGAAGCGGATCGCCGCCGGCATTCACCCGTTCACGAATCAGCGCTCCCAACGCCTTGCCGGCCCGCGCCGGATCGAGATCGGGTTGGGCGCCGTGCGCGGCCATGCCCACCCAGACCGCGTTCGAAACCGTCACGCAATTGCCGCCGAGGCCGAGCGAGAACGGCACGACGGTATCGGAGGCGAGCGGTGTCAGCCCCAGATTGCAGGCGATCGGCATCGGCCCCAGCATGTGCGCCAGATCGAAATGGCCGATGGCGATGCGGTCGCGGATGTTGGCCCAGGACGTTTCCCGGTTGAGCGTCAGGTCGATGCCTTCGCGCAGGGCGAAGCCGATTTCCTTCGCCGCGACAAGGATAGCGCTGTCGAAGAGCGGCATGAAGCCAGCATTGATCCGGTGCTCGGCCGCCATTCTCAACTCTCCTCGGGATCCAGCAGGCCTGCCGCCGTTACCAGGCTCTGGGCGATCTCGGCGATCTTGCGGTTCTGGTTCATGGCGGTCTTGCGCAGCAGCGTGTAGGCCGCGTCCTCCGACAGGCCGCGCGACTTCATCAGGATGCCCTTGGCGCGATCGATCACCTTGCGGCTCTCCAACTCGCTGCGGGCTTCTTCCAGTTCGCGCGCCATACGCGAGAAGGCGTTGAAGCGGCTGATCGCCATGTCGAGGATCGGCTTGACCCGCTCCTGACGCAGGCCGTCGACGACATAGGCTGATACCCCCGCTTCCACCGCGGCTTCGATCGAAGCCTGATCCGAGCGGTCGACGAACATGGCGATCGGCCGCTTCACCACGCGCGAAAGCTGGAACATGTTTTCGAGCATGTCGCGGTTGGGATTTTCGAGATCGATGACGATGACGTCGGGTTCGATCTCGGCGATCCGTCGCGCGATGCCGGCGACGTCGTGGATGACCGTGACCTGCTGATGCCCAGCCTCCCGCAATCCCGCTTCGATTATCGAAGCGCGGATGTGGTTTTCATCGATCACCAGGACAGTGAGGGATTTGCGGATCATGCCGCATTTTGCGCAGGCGAGACGATTGTGCAATGCGGCATCCCGAGATTCACGGAAACAATGCCGGCGTCCAGGCGTCGCCTGAGGAATTGGACGCGACGGCCAGCGTCGCGGCGGTGGTGCTGGGGCGGTCGGCGACAACGAACGGGCAACACGCCTGTCCGGCGTACGCTGCTGGCAGGTGATCACGGCGCTCTACGTTATCTCGAGCGTGCTCGTCGGCACTGCACTACATCGGCCTGATCAAGGCCGTCGCTCGCCGACCCGCTGGTGCTGCCTTGGGTGGCCGCCGCCGTCGTCGGCGGCACCTCGATCTTCGGCGGCCGCGGCGCCTGCACCGGCACAATCAACGGCGCTGATCCCCACCGCGCTGACGACGCTGCTGACGATTTTGCAGATGCCGGAAGGGGCGTGGTGGATATTGTTTGGGTTAATCGTGCTGTTTGTGACGGCGGCTTATTTGCGGATTGTGGAGGAGAGATAGGGGGAAGCTGAGGCGGGGGGCTGCTTTGACCCAATCACGACGCTCACTCCGGTCAGTGGTAACGTCCGGATTTGGCGCGCGATTCCGACCTCAGTGAACGAAGTTATGACACGCCATTCCAGTGTATGCTTGCTTCGCCAAATTGGGTGTGCGCTGCAATAGCAGCCCGAGACAGTCGCGCTTGCCGAAGGGGCTGTCGGCTTTGACGGGATTGGCGTAAGCTACAGTTAAGGGGGTGCACACATGCACCGCATCATCGCCATAGCGATCTTAGTTCTCGCGGCCGTGTTCAGTTCCGCGCAGGCGGAGGTGCTGATCGGCGTCTCGGCTGCGATGACGGGACGGCTCGCCTGGATCGGCGAGCAGGGACAGCGCGGCGCGGAGATGGCAGTGGCCGACGTCAACACGGCGGGCGGCGTGCTCGGCCAGAAGGTGAGGCTCATCTCGGTCGACGACTTCTGCGATCCCGAGCAAGCTGTGGCGGCCGCCAAGAAGCTGGTGGCTGACGGGGTCGTGCTCGTCGTCGGGCATTATTGCTCCGGGGCCTCGATCCCCGCATCAAAAGTGTACGAGGAGGCGGGCGTCGTTGAGATATCCCCAGGCTCGACCAATCCGCAGCTGACCGAACAGGGCCGTGCCAATGTCTTTCGCACCATTGGCCGCGACGACGCGCAAGGTTTCATCGCCGGCAACTACCTTGCCGATCGCTGGGGCAACAAGAAGATTGCGATCCTCCACGACAATTCGACCTATGGGAAGGGTCTCGCCGACGAGACCAGGAAGCAGCTGAACAAGCGGGGCGTGACTGAGGCCGTTTACGACGCATACATTCCCGGGAAGGACGACTATTCGGCCGAGGTCGCTACGTTGCAGACCGCCGGCGTCTCCGCCTTATATGTGGGTGGGTATCATGCCGAGGTTGCGCTGATTGCTCGCGCTGCACACGACAGTGGCTACACGGTTCAGCTCATATCCGGAGATGCTTTGGCGACCGAGGAATTTGCCCTGATCGCCGGCCCCGCGGCGGAGGGGACCCTCTTCACGTTCCCGGCGGACCCGAGGCGAAGCCCCGAAGCGGCCGCGGTCGTTGAGCAGTTCCGTGCGGAGAATTTCGAACCCGCGGGCTACACGCTGTTGAGCTACTGCGCGGTCCAGGTTTGGGCCCAGGCAGTCTCGAAGGCAGGTTCGCTGGAGCAGAAGGCCATCATTGCGGCACTGCACGAACAGGAATTCGACACCGTCATCGGCCGGGTCGATTTCGACGACAAGGGCGACCTCACGAAGCAGAGTTGGGTTTGGTACGTCTGGCGCGGCGGAGAGTACGTGCCGGTTGAATAGGGTTCGCTGATCGCCGGCGTGCCGGCTGAGATGTCTAGTCTGATGCAGACCAGTGTGGCCGGACTGTTCCGACTCGCCGAGCTTGAACGCCTCGGCATACGCGGCCGGCTGTTGCTCGCCTTTTTCGGGATCAGCGCCCTTGCGGTGCTGGCAACCGCTGCGGCGCTTTATGCCTTCCTCCAGGTTGGCGACGTCGTGGACCGAATTACCACGGATCGAGTGCCGTCGGCGCTCGCCTCCCTCCAGCTGTCGCGCCAGGCCGAACGGGTCGCTGCTGCCGCGCCATCGGTGCTAGCAGCGACAAGCAGGGCTCAGCACAGCGAGGTCTCGGCTGCCGTCGCGCTCGAGATGTCCCGCCTCGAGGCCCTGCGCACGGACCTCCGGGATGCCACGTTGGGCACAGTGCCTTTGGCCGAGATCGAGGAAGCCGCGATTGTTCTGAGGCGCAACCTGAAGGAGCTCGACTCTCTTGTTGTCGCCCGGCTCGACGTGGTCGCCCGCAAGGAGGAGCTCCTGAACCGCCTCGCCGCGACGACGACCGGAAGCCAGCGCCTTGTGGCCACCGGCATCCTAGTAATGGATTCCAGGCTCCCGCAATGGAGGGCGGTCGCGGCCGACACGTCGCTGTCGCCCGATCGACGCGCAGCGGCGATGGCCGACCTGGTCCAGGCGATTGCGGCTTACATTCCCCAGCAGAAGGCGCAGCTGGAGATCTCGGCGGTCAACGACGCGCTGGTGAAGGTCGCGAACGCGCCGACGCCGGGCGACCTGGCGTTGATCCTTTTTCCGCTACGCCGTTCGGTCACTGCTCTTGAAAAGGTTTCCACGGAGATCGACGAAAAGCTGCGGACCCGCTTCCGGCAGCGTGTTGACGAGTTCAGGGGTTTGACCGACGGCGAGGACAGCATCCCCAAGGTGCGGGAGGACGAGTTTGCTGTCCTGGCACAGGGCGAAAGGCTTCTGGCCGAGAACAATCGACTGTCGCGCAATCTCACCGCTGGCGTCGATCGCCTGGTCGCCACGGCAGATCAGGAGATCGCTGCGTCCGGTCGCGAAGCCGCGCTCGTCCAGCGCTACGGCACCGCGGTTGTACTCGGCTCCGCCTTTCTCAGCCTCCTGAGTTCGGTTCTGGTTGTCTGGCTCTATGTCGACCGCAGCCTCCTCGCCCGACTGGGGGCCGTGAGCCAAGGCATGCTCGCGATTGCAGGGGGCAATCTTCGTGCGCCGCTGCCAGCCGCGGGCAGCGACGAAATCGGGCGCATGGCCGAAGCGCTGAGACTCTTCCGGGATACTGCTGTCGAGGTCGAGGAAAAGAACCTGCGCGACGTTGCGGAAGCTCGTCAGCGGCTCATCGATGCCATCGAAAGCATCTCCGAAGGATTCGCTCTGTACGACTGGGAGGACCGGCTCGTCCTCAGCAACAGCCGCTACCGCGAATTGCTCTACACCGGTCTGGAGAGCGAACTGACGCCCGGCACGACATTCGAGCAAATCATTCGCCGATCCGCTGAGCGCGGCTACATCAGGGACGCCGAGGGGCGGGTCGAGGAGTGGGTCGCCGAGCGCCTCTCGCGGCACCGCAACCCTGGCGAACCTTGGGTGCAGAGGCGAGGCGACGGGCGATGGGTCATGGTCAGCGAGCGGCGGATCAGCGCCGGCGGCACGGTCGCCGTCTATTCGGACATCACTGAGCTGAAGCAAAGGGAGGAGAATCTCGCCGAGAAATCCGTGGTTCTGGAGGCGCTTTCCAGCAAGCTGGCGAAGTATCTGGCGCCCCAGGTGTATCGCTCGATATTCACCGGCCGCCAGGAGGTCAGGATCGCCAGCCAGCGGAAGAAACTGACAATATGCTTCTCCGATATCGCCGGCTTTACCGAGACCACTGACAAAATGGAATCCGAGGATCTCACCCAACTCCTCAATCACTATCTGACGGAAATGTCGAAAATTGCTTCGGATCACGGCGCGACGATCGACAAATATGTCGGCGACGCGATCCTGATGTTTTTCGGCGATCCCGAGACTCGCGGCGTCAAGGAGGACGCGCTGGCTTGCGCGCAGATGGCACTTGCAATGCAAAAGCGGATTAGCGAGCTTGCCGAAGTCTGGCGGGACATGGGGATCGAAACACCGCTGCGCTGTCGCATCGGCATCCATACCGACTACTGCACCGTCGGTAACTTCGGCAGCGAGGACCGGATGGACTACACGATAATCGGCGGCGCCGTGAATCTCGCCTCGCGCCTGGAGCAGGAGGCGCCGCCGGGGGCCATCCTCATTTCCTACGAGACGTTTGCGCAAGTGAAGGACGCAATCGACTGTGAGGAACTGGGGCAAGTCCAGATCAAGGGGATCGCCTATCCCGTCGCCACCTACCGCGTCATCGATCTGAAGGCCAATTTGGCGGCCGCTCGTCGTGCTGTTCGAACGGAGCTGCCGCACTTCAGGTTGGAACTTGAACCGGAGCTGATGTCCCCTGACGAGCGTGGCGATGCCGCCAATGCACTTCGAGACGCGCTGGATCGGCTTCGTCACAAGCCTGGGTAGTAGGGCTTGGTCCACAACGACCCCTCCCAATGGACACAAGGAGTGGGATGTGGGACGCCGCTCATTGGCGCTATCGATGCGAAGGTCGCAGAACGGTCGCGGTCAGTCTTCGAACTCGGGCGGAACGTCCGCATCGGAGCCGAGACTTAACATTCACGGCATCACTGGCAAGGTCCGGATATGGCGCTTTGCTGATGTTGAGTAACGTCAGTTTTGGCCTAAACCACCCCAATTAAACAGCCACCCTCCCCTGCACCACCTCCTCCGCATTGGGGTCGCCCGGTGCCGTCGCCCAGGCCAGTTCGACGAGTGTCACCGTCCGCCGGCCAACCCCATCCAGCTGGCAGACGATCAGGCCCTGTTCCTCGATATAGCTCAGCAGGCGCCGGGCGCGGCGTAGCGAGTGCGAGCCGTAGGCGCGAGCGATTGCCGCGTCGCTCGGGCAGGGCCAGCCCTCCTTGGCGGCGCGAGCGATCATCATGAACACGCCTTGCATGTCCTCGGGCAGCAGCGAGGCGCGCGCCGAGACGTCCTGCCAGGCGTCGTCGCCTGCCATGTCGGAGCCGAGGCCGGCACGGGCGCGGGTCAGCATGCGGCGGAACTCGGGCAGGTCCGGCACGACCGAGGCGAGGCCCTCGATGCGGCAGCGGACCACGAACTCCTGATAAAGCACGCCGATGACCCGGAAGCCGGCATCGGGTTGCGCCAGCACGGCGCGCAGCACCCGGTCGACGCGCTCGCGCCGCTCCGCCAAATCCTCGGCGCTGATCGGCGGCTCCACCGCTTCGGGGCGGATTTCCAGCGCCGCCGATTTTGCTGCCATCAGCTGATCGAGCAGGTCCGGCGACGAGCGGCGCTGCGGCCGCACGGTTTCCGGCGGCGGCGCCGCCAGGATGATCGCGCGGGCATCCTCCAACGCCGATTCCGGCAGCGGCATCAGGCGCGGGGTCGCGTTGCGCGGGCTTGTATCTGTCGGGCCGATGCGCAAGCCGAGCGGACGGCGCGACAGCGCCGGGCCGAGCGCCATGAACTGCCCGCGCTCGAGGTCGCGAAAGGCCTCGGCCTGGCGCCGCTCCATGCCGAGAAGGTCGGCGGCGCGCGCCATGTCGATGTCGAGAAAAGTCCGGCCCATGAGGAAATTGGAAGCCTCGGCGGCGACGTTCTTGGCGAGCTTGGCCAGCCGCTGGGTGGCGATAATCCCGGCCAGCCCGCGTTTGCGGCCGCGGCACATCAGATTGCTCATGGCGCCGAGCGAGAGCTTGCGTGCCTCGTCCGAAACCTCGCCGGCGACGGCCGGCGCGAACAGCTGCGCCTCGTCCACCACCACCAGCATCGGGTACCAGTGGTCGCGGGCGACCTCGAAAAGCCCGCCGAGGAAGGCGGCGGCGCGCCGCATCTGGTTCTCGGTGTCGAGCCCCTCGAGATTGAGCACCGTGGAGACGCGGTGGATGCGCGCCCGCTCGCCGGCGCTCTGCAGGCCGCGCTCGGTATGCTCCTCGGCGTCGATCACCAGATGGCCAAAACGGTCGCCCAGCGTCACGAAGTCGCCTTCGGGGTCGATGATGGTCTGCTGCACCCAGGGCGCGCTCTGCTCCAAGAGCCGGCGCAGCAGGTGGGACTTGCCGGAGCCCGAATTGCCCTGCACCAGAAGCCGCGTCGCCAGCAGTTCCTCAAGATCCAGCGCCGCCGGGGCGCCTGCGCTCGTCTGGCCCATCTCGATCGCAACGGTCATGTCTCGAGTCTCCTTGCGGAGAGGGCTTATCAACCGCATCACAGCCCGTCGAGCGCGCCATGGCCGGCGCTCCGTGTTGCGCACAGGCTGGATGTCGCGGACGATCGAGGATACGGAACCGTTTCGATTCGATGAGGCTTGTCTCTTCAGGTCGAAAAGCGGTACCCGCCTTTCACCGGGTGGGCCTGCCTGGCTTTCTGCGAGCCGGCGCGCGCGGCCGCCGCAAGAATGCTCTCCATCAGGTCCTTTTCGCGCAGCGGTTTGCCGAGCAGCGGCACGTCGGGGGGCCGGTCGGCGATCGCGTCGGCATCGGCATATCCCGTTATCATCACCGCCGGCCAATCGGACCGCAGATTGCGGGCGAACCGAATGACCTCCAGGCCCGAGACCAGCGGCATGGCAAAATCGGTGACGATGACATCGAAATCGTACGGCGCCCGCTCGATCATCGCCAGCGCTTCGGCACCGCCCCCGGCACAGGTAACCGCAAAGCCATGTTGGCGAAGCGATTGCGCCGTCAGTTCCCTCAGTGCGTTGCTGTCGTCGATCAGCAGGACCGATGGATAGTCCTCGCCGGCATTCACGACGGTGTCGTTGGCATCGGATTTCTCGGCGATTTCGACCGGACGCTCGATTGAACGCGGCAGCCAGAGCTGGACGGATGTTCCACTGCCGACGGTGCTTTCAATGCGAAGCGTGCCGCCCGATTGCTTGACGAAACCATGCACCGTGCTCAGACCGAGGCCAGTGCCTTTGCCGACCGGTTTTGTGGTGAAGAACGGTTCGACGACCTTGGCGAGAATGTTAGCCGGTATGCCCGACCCCGTGTCCTTGACCGTGACCACGACATAGTCGCCCGCCGAAATATCCTCGGCTGCACTGCCTAGCGTTCGATTTTGCGCCTCCACGATTATCGTGCCGCCGGACGGCATGGCATCGCGCGCGTTGAAGACCAGGTTCATCAGCGCGAGCTCCAGCTGGCTGGCATCGACATGCGCCGGCCACACAGTGTCGTCGACAAGCCAATCGAAACGGATCAGGCCGCCCAGGACCGGGGCCACCAACCCGTTCATTGTATCGCCGAGCGCGGCGAGGCGCACGGCCCGCGGCCTCAGCGTCTGGCGGCGCGAGAAGGCAAGCATGCGGTTGACGAGCTCGGCGCCTTGTTTTGCCGACCGGCGTGTCAGTTCCAGAACCTGCCTGGTCTGTCCGTCGAACTCGGCATGGCGCTCGAGCAATCCCAATCCGCTGAGAATTGCGGCAAGCAGATTGTTGAAATCATGCGCCAGGCCGCCGGTAAGCTTGCCGATCGCGTCGAGGCGCTGCGACTGCAGCAGCTGGTCCTCAAGCTCGCGCCGCTCGGTAACGTCCAGCAATGTGCCGAGGATCTCGGGCTTCCGGCCGTCGGAGCCATTCGACAGGACGCCCTGGTCGAGAAAAATCCGGTAATTGCCGTCGGCGCATTGCCAGCGGAATTCGCAGGTGTAGGAGCCGGTGGCCTTGGCTGCGAGCAGGACCTCCCTCACTCTCGGCAGATCGTCGGGATGAACGCGGCTCAGGCCGAAGCCTGGATCGGCGGTCAGCCGTTCCGCAGGAAAGCCGGTCAGGCGTTCGACCCCTTCGGTGACAAAGCTGGCGCCGAACGGCGGCTCCGCCGCCCTTGCGTGGAAGCAGACCGGAAGAGAGCTCAAAATGGCATGCTGCCGCTCCTGTGCGCTGCGCAGCGCCCGCTCGGCCTCGAGCTTTTCCTTCTGCGCCTGCAGTGCCTGGGCCAGCAGCCGTTGCTCGGCAGCCGCCTTTTGCTGGATTTCGAGCGTCTTCTCATGAAGTTCGACGAACACGGCAACCTTGGAACGCAGCATGGCCGGGTCGAAAGGCTTGAACACGTAATCCACCGCGCCGGCGTCGTAGCCGCGCAGCATGTGCGCGTCTTCCTTGTTGATGGCGGTGAGAAAAATTATCGGCGTTCGCCTGGATTGCTCGCGCTGGCGGATCAATCCCGCGGTCTCGTAGCCATCCAGCCGGGGCATCAGCACGTCCAGCAGGATGACTGCGAAATCCTCCTTCAGCAGTGCGCGCAGCGCTTCTTCGCCCGACTGCACGCAGACGACTTCACCGATAGGGGCCAGAACCTCGCCGATCGCCAGCAGATTGCGCTCGTCGTCATCCACGGCCAGGATGCGCGCCTTTGCCGGCCCCGCTGCCGGCGCCATGACCTCCAGCTTCCTTGCTCCGTTTCTCGATAGCTTCTGCATCGAGCGGCCGTCAGTTCACTGCCATGAGCATCTTTTCCGGACCATGGACACGGGATCGCGAACGGCCGATCCAGACACGCAGCAATGCCAACAGCAGATCGAGGTCGACAGGCTTGGCGATGTAGTCGGAGGCGCCGGCATCGAGGCACTTCTGCCGGTCGCCCTTCATTGCCTTCGCTGTGACCGAGATCAACGGGATATGGGCGATCGCCGGCATGCTGCGGATCTGCCGCATCGTCTCGTAGCCATCCATTTCCGGCATCATGATATCGATCAGTGCCGCATCGATGTCCGGGCTCTGCTCCAGAAGCGCGATACCTTCCCGGCCGCGCTCCGCATGCAGCACCTGGATGTCATAGGTCTCGAGAACGCTGGTAAGCGAATAGATGTTGCGGATGTCGTCGTCGACGATGAGGACCTTTGCGCCGGCGAGGTCGAATTTGTCCGGCTGTTCGGCTGCCGCACCATCGTTTTCGTGGCCTCGCCCGGGGAGTGTTGCCGACATCAGGAGAGCCAGCTGCGCGAAATTCTCCGCCCGCGGAACATCCGCCAATGCCGGATGCAAGGCGAGCGACTGTTGCAGCGCTTCCGGATGAGGCGCAAAGAACAGCAGTCGCGACACCGACTGCCCGAACAGGATGGCAATCTCATCCAGCATCTGGGCGTTGTCCTTGGCCGAGCGGCCAAAGCCGAGCACAACGGCATCATAGTTGGCGATGCCGATTTCGTCCGCATTCGCCGCGACGCGGCCGATCGCCGTAACCGAGGTGACGCCGTCGCGGATCGCCTCGATCAGCGAAAGGCGGCGCTCGGGATCGGGATCGGCAATCAGGACGCGGCTCTGGACGCGGAGCTTTCTGGAATGAATATCCTGGAAGACCTTCATCAGTTCGTCCGACGATACGGGCTTGGTTGAAATGCTGAATGCACCCTTGCGGGCAAGCACCTCGATGTCTTCGGCGCCCGAGATGACATGAACGGGAATGTCCTTGGTTTTCGGGTCATGGCGAAGCAGATCGAACAACACCCAGCCGTCGATATCCGATAGTCCGAGATCGAGCGTAATCGCGTCGGGAACCAGCTTGCGTGCCAAAGCCAGCGTGCCGGAGCCCGCGGTCGACAGGACGCCTTTCAGCCCGGCCGAACGTGCAAGGCCGAGCAGCAAACCGCCGAAGGTCGGGTCGTCCTCGACGATCAGCACGACCCGATCTTCCGACGAGATCGTATCGCGGTCATCGAGCAATTCGGAGGACGGCGGGCTCGGCTGCGCTGTCGTCGCGGCCACCTCCATCGCCGGCAGCAACGCCGCTTGCGGGGCCAAGGCCATCCGGGGTCCGTCGAATGGAATGACCAGAGTGAACGTCGAACCCTTGCCCGGCGTGCTCTCGACCCGCAATTCGCCGCCGAGCAGCCGGGCAATCTCGCGGCTGATCGAGAGCCCAAGCCCGGTGCCGCCATATTTGCGGCTTGTGGTGCCGTCGGCCTGCTGGAAGGCCTCGAAAATCAGCTTCTGCTTGTCCTGCGGAATACCGATGCCGGTATCGGTGACCACGATCGCGAGCGCCTCCATCGGTTGCGCCGAAACGTTGTGACGGCCCGTCTTTTCGGCCCGGAAATTCAAGCGAACCTCGCCTTGCGAGGTGAACTTGAAGGCGTTCGACAAAAGGTTGAGCACGATCTGCTGCAATCGCTTCTCGTCGGTGCGGACGGTCTCCGGAAGCTCGGGATCGACGTTGATGGTGAAGCCAAGCCCCTTGTCGGTCGCCAGCTGCCGGAAGGTTCGCTCCATGTGCTGGCGAAGATGCACCACCGGCATGTCGTTGATGTCGATCGAGACGGTGCCCGATTCGATCTTCGACAGGTCGAGGATGTCGTTGATCAGGCTCAAAAGGTCGGTGCCGGCCGAATTGATGGTGCGCGCGAACTCGACCTGCTTGTCGTTGAGATTGCCCTGCTGGTTGGTTGCGAGCAGGTTTGAAAGGATGAGCAGCGAGTTCAGCGGCGTGCGCAGTTCGTGGCTCATATTGGCGAGGAATTCCGACTTGTATTTCGAGGTAAGCGCCAGCTGCTCGGCCTTCTCCTCCAGCGCCCGCCGCGCCATCTCGATTTCCAGGTTCTTGTTCTCCACCTGCTTCTTTTCGTTCTCGAGCAGCTGCGCCTTTTCCTGCAGCTCCTCGTTGGTGGCGTGCAGCTCTTCCTGCTTTTTGGTCAGCTCGGTCTGACGCGCCTGCAATTCCGAGGTCAGCAGTTGCGACTGCTTGAGCAGGCCTTCGGTGCGCATGGTGGCGGCGATGGTGTTGAGAACGATGCCGACGGATTCCATCAGCTGGTTGAGGAACGACTGGTGCGTGTCGCGGAATTCGCTGAACGAGGCGAGTTCGATGACGGCCTTCACCTCGTCCTCGAACAGAGCCGGAAGAATGATCACGTTCGCCGGCGCGGCATTGCCAAGGCCGGAGGTAACGCGCAGGAAATTCGGCGGCACATTGTCCAGCATGATGGCGCGCTTGTCGGCGGCACTCTGCCCGACAAGCCCTTCACGCAGATCGAGGCGTTGCTTGATTTCCGCCTTGCTTTCGGCGCCATAGGAGGCGGCGAGCTCCAGATAGAATTCATCCTCGTCGCGGTTGGTCACATAGAACACGCCATATTGCGCATTCACCAGCGGGGCGAGTTCGGACATGATGAGGCGCGAGATCGTGGCCAGGTCGCGCTCGCCCTGCAGCATGCGCGAGAAGCGGGCGAGATTGGTCTTCAGCCAGTCCTGCTCGGCATTCTTCAGCGTCTGGTCCTTCAAATTGCGGATCATCTCGTTGATGTTGTCTTTCAGCGCCGCCACCTCGCCGGAGGCCTGGACGCTGATCGAGCGGGTCAGATCGCCCTTGGTCACCGCCGTCGACACCTCGGCGATGGCGCGCACCTGAGTGGTCAGGTTGGCCGCGAGCTGATTGACGTTGTCGGTCAGGTCGCGCCAAAGGCCGGCAGCGCCGGGCACCCGGGCCTGGCCGCCGAGCTTGCCTTCGATGCCCACTTCGCGGGCGACGTTGGTCACCTGGTCGGCGAAGGTCGCCAGCGTCTCGATCATGCCGTTGATGGTGTCGGCGAGCGAGGCGATCTCGCCCTTGGCATCGACCGTCAGCTTGCGCTTGAGATTGCCTTGCGCGACCGCGGTCACGACATCGGCGATGCCGCGCACCTGGTTGGTCAGGTTCGTCGCCATCAGGTTGACGTTGTCGGTCAGGTCCTTCCAGGTACCGGCGACGCCCTCGACCCGCGCCTGGCCGCCGAGCTTGCCCTCGGTGCCGACCTCGCGGGCGACACGCGTCACTTCGCCGGCAAAGGAGTTCAGCTGGTCGACCATGGTGTTGATCGTCGATTTCAGCTCCAGGATCTCGCCCTTGACGTCGACGGTGATCTTCTTCGACAGGTCGCCGCGCGCCACAGCGGTGGTCACCTCGGCGATGTTGCGGACCTGGCCGGTCAGGTTCTCGGCCATTGAATTCACATTATCGGTCAGATCCTTCCAGGTGCCGGCAACGCCGCGCACCTGCGCCTGGCCGCCGAGCTTGCCTTCAGTGCCGACCTCGCGCGCAACGCGCGTCACCTCCGAGGCAAAGGAATTCAGCTGGTCGACCATCGTATTGATGGTGTCCTTGAGCTCGAGGATCTCGCCGCGCACATCGACCGTGATCTTCTTCGACAGGTCGCCCAGCGCCACCGCAGTCGTCACCTCGGCGATGTTGCGCACCTGGCCGGTGAGGTTGGCAGCCATCGCATTGACGTTGTCGGTCAAATCTTTCCAGGTGCCGGCAACGCCGCGCACCTGCGCCTGGCCGCCGAGCTTGCCGTCGGAACCGACTTCGCGCGCCACGCGCGTCACCTCGGAGGCGAAGGAATTCAGCTGGTCGACCATCGTGTTGATGACGTCCTTGATCTGCAGGATCTCGCCCAATGCATCGACGGTGATCTTCTGGGTCAAATCGCCGGTCGCAATTGCCGTCGCCACCTTGGAGACGTCGCGCAACTGCACGGTCAGATTGCCGGCCATGGCGTTGACGTTGTCGGTCAGGTCCTTCCAGGTGCCGCCGACACCCTCGACATGCGCCTGACCGCCGAGCTTGCCTTCCGACCCCACTTCGCGCGCCACACGCGTCACTTCCGAGGCGAAGGAATTGAGCTGGTCGACCATCGTGTTGACGGTATCCTTGAGCTCCAGGATTTCGCCCTTGACGTCGACGGTGATCTTCTTCGACAGGTCGCCACGGGCAACGGCGGTCGTCACCTCGGCGATATTGCGGACCTGGCCGGTCAGGTTGGCGGCCATCAGGTTGACGTTATCGGTCAGGTCCTTCCAGGTGCCGCCGACGCCCTTCACTTCGGCCTGGCCGCCGAGCTTGCCCTCGGTGCCGACCTCGCGGGCCACACGCGTCACTTCCGAAGCGAAGGAATTGAGCTGGTCGACCATCGTGTTGATGGTGTCCTTGAGCTCGAGGATTTCGCCCTGCACGGCGACAGTGATCTTCTTCGACAAGTCGCCCGAAGCGACGGCGGTCGTCACCTCGGCGATGTTGCGGACCTGGCCGGTCAGGTTCTCGGCCATCGAATTGACGTTGTCGGTCAGGTCCTTCCAGGTGCCGGCGACGCCGCGCACCTGCGCCTGGCCGCCGAGCTTGCCCTCGGTGCCGACCTCGCGGGCGACGCGCGTCACCTCGCCGGCAAATGAATTCAGCTGGTCGACCATGGTGTTGATAGTCGATTTCAGCTCGAGGATCTCGCCCTTGACGTCGACGGTGATCTTCTTCGACAGGTCGCCCAGCGCCACAGCCGTCGTCACCTCGGCTATATTGCGCACCTGGCCGGTCAGGTTCTCGGCCATCAGGTTGACGTTGTCGGTCAGGTCCTTCCAGGTGCCGCCGACACCTTCGACGCGCGCCTGGCCGCCGAGCTTGCCTTCTGTACCGACTTCGCGCGCGACGCGCGTCACTTCCGAGGCGAAGGAATTGAGCTGGTCGACCATCGTGTTGATGGTGTTCTTGAGTTCGAGGATTTCGCCTTTCACGTCGACGGTAATCTTCTTCGACAGGTCGCCGGAAGCGACGGCGGTCGTCACCTCGGCGATGTTGCGCACCTGCCCGGTCAGGTTCGTCGCCATCGCGTTGACGTTGTCGGTCAGGTCCTTCCAGGTCCCGGCCACACCTTTCACGCGGGCCTGGCCGCCGAGCTTGCCTTCGGTGCCGACCTCGCGCGCCACGCGCGTCACTTCCGAGGCGAAGGAGGCCAGTTGCCCGACCATGGTGTTGACTATCTTGCCGATGCGCAGAAACTCGCCGCGCAGCTGCCGGCCGTCGATTTCGACCATCATCGTCTGCGACAGGTCACCCTTGGCCACCGCGCCGATGACGCGCGCCACTTCGGCCGTCGGCTGAACCATGTCCTCGATCAGATCGTTGACGGAACGGACGCTCGATTCCCAGCTGCCGGTGGCGTTGCGGACACGGCCGCGTTCGCCGATCCGGCCATCCTTGCCGACGACCTTGCTGAGGCGCTCAAACTCGCGCGTGACCTGATCGTTGAGCTCGACGATTTCGTTGAAGGTGTCGGCGATCTCCGAATCGAGGCCAGAATAGATATTGTCGATGCGAACGGAGAAGTCACCGCTCCGAAAAGCCTTCAGCGCGTTCAGTATTTGACGGTGGTCCAATTGCCTTGTGGATGCAAGCACGCTCACAGCGCCCCTCCCAGCTCACGGATTTCTTAAATGTCCTGGTGAAACTGTCCCCTGCGGCCGACACAACTCCCCGCAAGCGCAAGAACGCGGCATGCTCGATTTGGTTCCAGACGAAATTGCCGCTATGCGGCAGGAATTTCGCAGCCGCATTCACGAAACGACGAGCAACAAAGATCCATAATGATTGTATCGATCAATATTTCTGCCCAACGGAACATCTCGAAAAAACTCTCGTTGGTATAGATCGCGATATAGCGATGCAACTCGATGGAGACACTAAGATGATGAAAATTCTCTCTGCATCCCTACTTGCTATCGGCCTGGCCACATCTGCCATGGCACAATCCATGGGCTCCGGGACCGGTAACGACCCCAATACCGGCGTCAACACAGGCACTTCCGGCGGCAACACCGGGACTGGCAGCGCAACTACCCCGAACACGATCGATCCGAACGCAACGAGCGCCACCACGCCGCAGACAAACGGTATGGAGGACCGCTGTAAGGATACGGCGAGCAGCGATACCGACAACAATACCCCCAGCGGCGCCATGACGTCGGATATGCAGAACTGCAACAAGTAACGGCGTTTTGCTCAGCCGTCATTTCAGCCCGCTGCCTGGTCCAGACCGGTGCTCGCGGTTCAAACCACAGCCAGAAACATGCACAGACCGGGCACGGGCTCATTACTTCTGAATGGATCGGCGAGCCCAAGTAGAGCGGCCGATTACACTAGTCTCAGCTGGGTTCTGCGATAGGCGGCGGCCAGCCCGGACGGGCGGGCGTTCTGCTGATTTTCGCGGAGAGAACTGGTGGAGCCAATCGGAATCGAACCGACGACCTCTTGAATGCCATTCAAGCGCTCTCCCAACTGAGCTATGGCCCCACTCCGGCAGTTCACCGGCGCCGTTTCCGGCGAAGAGATCCGGCGCGGGTTCTAGACCGCGCCGTTAGTGAAGGCGGCTTCTAACCCCGCCTTCAGTCAATATCAAGCCTTCAAGAACCGCTTTTTCTAGGCAGCGCCGCGAAAGCCGGCGAATGCGGTTCGCTCAGACTTCGTCGTCGTCTTCGCCGACGCCGATCATGTCGGCAACGTCGTCGTCTTCTTCCTCCTCGTCGGCGAGGAACGTGTCATCCTCGTCATCGCCAAGGTCAACGTCGTCTTCGTCATCGCCGAGATCGGGAAGCTCGTCGGCCTTCGCGTCCTCGTCCGCCTCTTCGAGCGAGACGACCTCGACGCCCTCTTCCTCCTCGGCGTCCACTTCCTTCTCGGCAACTTCCTCTTCCTCCTCGAGGGCGGCGATCTTGCCTTCTTCGAAATAGGAGCGCGGATAGCTCTTGCCCGTGTAAGGCGAGACGATCGGGTCCTTGTTCAAGTCATAGAATTTTCGACCCGTCTCCGGGTCGATGCGTTTGGTGCCAAGTTCGGGTTTTGCCACAGCAAGCCTCGTCGATGAAAGTTTGGTCCCCTTAACCAGAGTTTACGGCGCTGTCAAAGCGAAAAGCCGGCGTCCCAAAAAGCTTGAATTCGAAGGCCTTCATACCAAGGGGATGACCATTTCGGTACGCCATGATAGGAGACCCCGCAAACCAGCAGAAAATGGCCGGCCGCCGGCGTTTCCAGGAAAGAACCATGTCGCACACTGCCGCCCCGAAGCAGGCCACCGCCCGCAAATCATCTGGCCTTTCAGGCGCGGCACGGGTGCCGGGCGACAAGTCGATCTCGCACCGCTCGTTTATGTTCGGTGGCCTGGCCTCCGGCGAAACCCGCATCACCGGGCTGCTGGAAGGCGAGGATGTGATGCGTACGGGCGCTGCCATGAAGGCCATGGGCGCCCATATCGAGAAGCATGGCACTGAGTGGGTGATCCGCGGTACCGGCAACGGCGCGCTGCTGCAGCCGGAAGGCCCGCTCGATTTCGGCAATGCCGGCACGGGCTCACGCCTCACCATGGGCCTGGTCGGCACCTATGACATGGAAACCACCTTCATCGGCGACGCCTCGCTGTCCGGCCGGCCGATGGGCCGGGTGCTCGAACCGCTCCGCCAGATGGGCGTGCAGGTGCTGAAGGCGACGCCCGGCGACCGCATGCCGATCACGCTGCACGGGCCCAAGCACGCCGCGCCGATCACCTACCGCGTGCCGATGGCATCGGCGCAAGTCAAGTCGGCGGTGCTGCTGGCCGGGCTGAACACGCCGGGGATCACCACCGTCATCGAGCCGGTTATGACGCGCGACCATACCGAAAAAATGCTCAAGGGGTTCGGCGCCAATTTGTCGGTCGAGACCGACGAGCGCGGCGTGCGCCACATTTTCATCGAAGGCCAGGGCAAGCTCACGGGACAGACGATCGCGGTGCCGGGCGACCCCTCCTCGGCCGGCTTTCCGCTGGTGGCGGCGCTGATCGTGCCGGGCTCAGACATTACCATCGAAAACGTGCTGATGAACCCGACCCGCACTGGACTTCTGCTGACGCTGCAGGAAATGGGCGCCCGGATCGACATTCTCGAGCGCCGCAATGAAGGCGGCGAAGACGTCGCCGACCTGCGCGTGCGTTACTCCGAGCTGAAAGGCGTCACAGTACCGCCGGAACGGGCGCCGACGATGATCGACGAGTATCCGGTGCTTGCCGTGGCGGCCAGCTTCGCCGAGGGCGAAACGCTGATGCTTGGCCTGGAAGAGCTGCGCGTGAAGGAATCCGACCGGCTGTCGGCAGTGGCCGAAGGGCTGAAGCTCAACGGCGTCGATTGCAGCGAAGGCGAGGCCTCGCTTGTCGTGCGCGGAAAACCCGGCGGTAAGGGCCTCGGCCAACACCCCAACGGGCAGGGCACCATCGTCCAGACCCATCTCGACCACCGCATCGCCATGAGCTTCCTGGTGATGGGGCTGGCGACGGAAAAACCGGTGACCATCGACGACCAGGCGATGATCGCAACGAGCTTTCCGGAGTTCATGGGCCTGATGACGGGGCTGGGGGCGGAGATCGAGTAGCTTGATAGCAATCAAGAGCCTTGGGGGTTGGGGTCAAACTGGAACGTCGGCGGGACAGCGCCCCCCTCTGTCCTGCCGGACATCTCCCCCACCAGGAGGGAGATTGGCAGCTTCGGCGCTCCGCTCAATCCTGCGACGTAGACAATTGGCGAAAGCCGCGATGGCCGCCGATCTCCCCCCAAGTGGGGGAGATGTCGGGCAGGACAGAGGGGGGCGCGAAGGATCGCCACGCCTATCTGGATCATTGCGCTTTTCGATTCCGGTGGGCGGCCAATGACCTCAACTTTCACCATCGCCATCGACGGACCTGCCGGCGCCGGCAAAGGCACCCTCGCTCGGCGACTCGCCGATCACTACCGGCTGAACCTGCTCGACACCGGCCTTACCTATCGCGCGGTGGCGCATGCGCTGCTCCGGCTCGGCCTGCCGCTCGACAATGTTTCGGCCGCTGAAACCGCGGCCCGGCAGGTCGATCTGGCAAAGCTCGACCGGACGGTGCTGGCGGCACACGCCGTCGGAGAGGCTGCCTCGAAAGT
Organism: Mesorhizobium sp. M0296; assembly: GCF_040321675.1. NCBI lineage: Bacteria > Pseudomonadati > Pseudomonadota > Alphaproteobacteria > Hyphomicrobiales > Phyllobacteriaceae > Mesorhizobium > Mesorhizobium sp. M0296. The sequence continues at coordinate 19,502 of NZ_JAMYRZ010000017.1, read as the reverse complement.
GGCTGTCATCCCGTCGGTACGGCGCATCCTGGTCGACAAGCAGCGTGCATTCGCAAGAACACCGCCTGGCGCGGTGCTCGACGGCCGCGACATCGGCACTGTCGTCTGTCCCAATGCCGACGTGAAGCTCTATGTCACGGCCAGTGCCGAAGTGCGGGCAAAGCGGCGGCTGGATGAAATCGAGAGCATCGGCGGCACCGCTAATTTCGATGAAATCCTTGCCGATATCGTGCGCCGCGACGAGCGCGACATGGGCCGCATGGACTCGCCCTTGAAGCCGGCCGCCGATGCGCACTTGCTCGACACGTCGGAAATGGCTATAGAAGCCGCGTTTCTGGCAGCTCAGGCGATCATCGACGATGTCCTGGCCAAGAGAAACGAAGCCTGAGCCGGGTTTTCCTGCCGCCGCCGATTGCCGGCGACAAAAAGACTTCCCATATCGGGTATGAACCAGCCTGCCAGCATTCTTCATGCGCCGGAATTGCCGCTCAAGGGCGGCCAAGGGCTTTTTGCCCGGAACGCTGGCAGGCCAACGCAACGCTAACCCACGGCGCCCGCCCCGCGACAGATTGCGGGGCATTCCAGGAGAAACTATGTCAGTTGCAAATCCCACTCGCGATGATTTCGCGAGCCTGCTCGAAGAATCATTTTCCGCCGGCCATTCCGGCGAAGGCCAGGTCGTCAAGGGCATCATCACCGCCATTGAGAAGGACATGGCCATCATCGACGTCGGCCTCAAGGTCGAAGGCCGCGTGCCGCTGAAGGAATTCGGCGTCAAGGGCAAGGACACGACGCTCAAGGTCGGCGACACGGTCGAGGTCTATGTCGAGCGTATCGAGAACGCGCTTGGCGAAGCCATGCTGTCGCGCGAAAAGGCCCGCCGCGAAGAGAGCTGGGTCCGTCTCGAAGAGAAGTTCACCAAGGGCGAACGCGTCGAAGGCGTCATCTTCAACCAGGTCAAGGGCGGCTTCACCGTCGACCTCGACGGTGCCGTGGCCTTCCTGCCGCGCAGCCAGGTCGACATCCGCCCGATCCGCGACGTCTCGCCGCTGATGCACAACCCGCAGCCCTTCGAGATCCTCAAGATGGATCGCCGCCGCGGCAACATCGTGGTGTCGCGCCGCACCGTGCTCGAGGAAAGCCGCGCCGAACAGCGTTCGGAAATCGTGCAGAACCTCGAAGAAGGCCAGGTGGTCGAAGGCGTCGTCAAGAACATCACCGACTATGGTGCGTTCGTCGACCTCGGCGGCATCGACGGCCTTCTGCACGTCACCGACATGGCATGGCGCCGCGTCAACCATCCGACCGAAATCCTCAATATTGGCCAGACGGTCAAGGTGCAGATCATCCGCATCAACCAGGAAACCCACCGCATCTCGCTCGGCATGAAGCAGCTCGAGAGCGATCCGTGGTCCGAGATCGGCACCAAGTTCCCGATCGGCAAGAAGATCAAGGGTACCGTCACCAACATCACCGACTACGGCGCGTTCGTCGAGCTGGAGCCGGGCATCGAAGGCCTCATCCACGTTTCGGAAATGTCGTGGACCAAGAAGAACGTGCATCCCGGCAAGATCCTGTCGACGACGCAGGAAGTCGACGTGGTGGTGCTCGAAGTCGATCCGGCCAAGCGCCGCATCTCGCTCGGCCTCAAGCAGACGCTGGAGAACCCGTGGGAGGCCTTCGCGCGCAGCCACCCGGTCGGCAGCCAGGTTGAGGGCGAGGTCAAGAACAAGACCGAGTTCGGCCTGTTCATCGGCCTCGAAGGCGACGTCGACGGCATGGTCCACCTTTCCGACCTCGACTGGACCCGTCCGGGCGAGCAGGTGATCGAAGAGTACAATCGCGGCGACATGGTCAAGGCGCAGGTGCTCGACGTCGACATAGACAAGGAGCGCATCTCGCTCGGCATCAAGCAGCTGGCCAAGGACACGGTCGGCGAAGCAGCGACGTCAGGCGAACTGCGCAAGAACGCAGTCGTCACCTGCGAGGTTATCGGCGTGAAGGATGGCGGTCTGGAAGTGCGGCTGGTCGACAGCGGCATCGAGACCTTCATCAAGCGCTCCGATCTCAGCCGTGACCGCGACGAGCAGCGCCCCGAGCGCTTCACCGTCGGCCAGAAAGTCGACGCCCGCGTCATCGCCTTCGACAAGAAGACCCGCAAGCTGCAGGTCTCGATCAAGGCCCTGGAAATCGCCGAAGAGAAGGAAGCGGTCGCCCAATACGGTTCGACCGACTCCGGCGCTTCGCTGGGCGATATTTTGGGTGCCGCGCTGAAGAAGCAGGGCAGCTAAGCCAACACCGCGCCTCGCGCGGGTTATAAACGAAACAAAAGCCCCGCCGGAACGATCCGGCGGGGCTTTTGCTTGTGACCTTTTGCTTGCGACGGACCGCAGGCTCAGGCCCGGCCGTAGAGTGGCACCAGCGTGCCGCTGATCGCCATGTTGGCCGGCGAGGCGAGATAGGCAATGGCCTCGGCGGCCGCTTCAAGGCTGACCCATCTGCTGAAATCTGCGTTCGGCATGTCAGCCCGGTTGGCCGGCGTGTCGAGCGTCGAGGGCGCCACGGCGTTGACCAGGATGCCGTTGCCCTTCAGCTCTTCGGCTATCGCCACGGTCATCGCGGCGACTGCCGCCTTGGCGGCGGCGTAGGCCACCTTGCCGGAGCCGCGCCGCGGATCGAGCCCGGCTCGCGCGGTGACATTGACGATGCGGCCCGGCACGGAAGATTCCAGCATCGAGCGTATCGCCGCGCGGCAGCACAGGAAGGTGGTGCGGGCATTGGTGTCCATCATCTCGGCGAAGGAGGCGGGCTCGATCTTCTCGACCGGCGCGGCGGTGAAGCCGCCGGCCAGATGCACCGATGCCCATAAATTCGGAACGCTGGCATAGAAGGCGTCGACCTTGGCAGGGTCGGCAAGGTCGACATTGTGCGCCAGCCTGACGCGGTCATGCGCCGGAAAGGGAAAATGCGCAGGCGCGGCAGCGTGGGCATTGGGCACATGGCAGATCGCGCCCTGCTCCAGCAGTTTTCCTACGACCGCGCCGCCAAGGGCACCGGTGCCGCCGGTCACCACGATATGTCTGCCGTCCAGTGTTTCCGTCATATTCGACCGCTCCGTCATTGCGCGCCGCCGATGCGGAAGGTCGCGCCTTTCGCGCGATCACTCAACCGAAATCTCGATGACGTAAGGTCGTCCAGTCGCCCGCGCGCGCCCGAGCGCGTCCGCCAAGCCGCCAGTGCCAGAAATCCGCTCGGCGGCAATGCCGTAGGCTTCGGCCAATTTGCAGAAATCCGGCGGTGCCGGGGAGACGCCGACCGGCTCGACGCCGACGTCGAGCATCGAGGTTTCGATCTCGCGGTAGCCACGATTGTTCCAGACGGCGAAGATCACCGGCGCCGCCGCGTCGAGCGCGGCGCCCAGTTCCGGCAGGGTGAACTGGAAGCCGCCGTCGCCGGTGAGGCAAACGACCGGCGCCTCAGGCCTGGCAAGGACGGCACCGATCGCCGCCGGCGGGCCATAGCCGAGCGCGCCGAAGCCGGTGGCCGCGTTGAACCAGCCGCCCGGCCGGTCGTGATCGTAATAGAGGTTGGCGGCGTAGACCGGCTGGGTCGAATCGCCGACGATGATCGCGCCAGGCAGCGCATCGCGGATCGTCTCGACGGCTCGCAATTGCGCCTGCATGGCCGGGCCGATCTCGGCAAAGGCCGCCTGCCGCGTCGCGGCGGCGCGGGCTGAACCATCATCCAATGGCGTCTCGTGCGTGCCGATTTCGGCAAGCAGCGCCTTGAGCGCCGCTCCGCAATCGGCCTGGATCGAAATCCGCGCAGGCCGGCGGGCAAGCTGGTCGGCGCCGATGTCGATGCGGATCAGGTTGGCGGGCAGGACAAAACCGCCGTCGCCATAGCCATCATAGTCGGTCGGACCGAATTCGGTGCCGGCGGCAATGACCAGGTCGGCATCGGCGATCAGCGCACGCACCGCCTTCAGGCTGGGGCTGGCCGGCACGCCAAGTGGATGACGATAGAGCAGGCCGCGCGCATTGGCGGTCTGGACGACCGGCGCTCCCAGCCTCTCGGCCAGGTGCTGCAACGGCGCTTCGGCCGCTTTGGCGCCGCCGCCGGCCAGGATAAGCGGCCGGCGGGCAGACGCGCATAGCCTTGCCGCCTCGGCAATCGCCGCCACATCCGGCTCGGGCGGCGCTGAACTCCGCAGCAGCGGCACGATGCCGTTGGCAGGCAGGCTCATGACATCGGTCGGGATCTCGATGTGCACCGGACCCGGACGCGAGGATGAGAACAGCGCAAAGGCGCGGGCGAGCACGCCGGGCAGTTCGCCGGCCTCGGTGACACGGTGCGAAAACAGCGCCACCTTCTCCATCATGCCGCGCTGGTCCGGCAGTTCATGCAGATGGCCAAGGCCTTTGCCCAGCGTCGGTGTGGCGTTGACGCCCGAGATTACCAGCATCGGCACCGAATCGGCGCGCGCCTGGCCCATGGCGGTGATGGTGTTGGTCAGCCCCGGCCCGGTGATGACGAAGGCGATACCCGGCCTGCCGCTGGCGCGCGCATAGCCGTCAGCCATGAAGCCGGCGCCCTGCTCGTGGCGCGGCGTGATGTGACGGATCTTCGACCGCGCCAGCCCGCGGTAGAGCTCGACCGTGTGCACGCCGGGGATGCCGAAGACGATGTCGACGCCGTGCGCTTCGAGCAAGGTGATGAGCGCTTCGCCAATGGTCGTCATTGTCTTAGCACCGGGCGTGTGAGGCAGGTCGGGCCGCCCTCGCAGGCAATGCACAGCGCATCGGCCTCGAATGTCGAGACCGTACAGCCAGCGGCCTGCATGGCAGCCGCCGTCTTCGGAAAACCGGCAACGGCGATAACCTGGCGCGGCGCGGTCGGCAGGACATTGAGGCTGAGCCCATTCGAGGCGAAGAATTCGTCGGCATCGCCGTCGACCAGCCGAATGCCACGTTCGCGCAGCATCTGATGGAAGGCGACCGGCAGGAGGGGCGCATAGACCAGCGCCAGATCGTCGGCGAGCGGGCTGATCACCGACATCAGGTGCAGGCAGGCCTCCTCGCCCTGCCAGAGCGGCAGGTCGAAGCCATAGACCTGGATGCCCTTGGGCGAAAGCAGGTTGGAGAGCTGCTGGATGCCGTGCTGATTGGTGCGCACGCCGCGGCCGATGGCCAGCGTGTTTGCATCCACCCACACGCAGTCGCCGCCCTCGACCTGGCCGGGAGCCTCGATTCGGCCGAGGACGGGGATGCCCATGCGCCCATAGGCTGCCTCGTGCAGGCCGGGCTCTCGCCGGCGCAGCGCCTTGCCCATGGCAAGGATGACCGCGCCATGGTCGGTCATCAGCGACGGATCGTGGGTAAAGACCGAATCGGCAAGCCCGTCATCGGCGTCGCTCAGCCATTCGATATCGGCGCCTGAGACAGAAATCAGCCTGGCCAGCGCATCATGCTGGGCCGCCGCTTTTTGTGGATCGAAGCCGGGGCCATAGTGCCACTCCAGCGCTTCGGCCCGACGCATGGCGCTGGCGGCGGAGCGCATCAGCACGCGCTGCAGCGGCCCGGCCATCGACTGCGACCCGTATGCTTTGCCCACTAAATTCTCCTGAAACGCGCCCCTCCTGCCAATAGCCACTCGGCAGGCCGTGATCAATGGTCCAAAAACTGCGGTTGACGGAGGCAAGCGGAACGGTCCATCTTGAGAATCGGAACGCTGTCCAGTGACGGGTAATGGGTAAAAAATTCCAGCAAGGACTGCCTCGGCTGCTCCGCGGGGCGCCGCGACGATGACAGCGCCGGCCACCGCCCTGAAGCATACGGCGCAGAACGGCGCTGCCGAAGCCATCCACGTCGAGAACCTGCACAAGAATTTCGGCAAGCTGCATGTATTGAAGGGCGTTTCGCTGTCGGCGCGCGATGGCGAGGTGATCGCCATCATCGGCGGCAGCGGCTCGGGCAAATCGACGCTGCTGCGCTGCATCAACTGCCTGGAGAACCCGACCAGCGGCATCATCCGGGTCAATGGCGAAGAGATAAAGCTGAAGGCCGACAGCTACGGCCACACCGTGCCCGCCGACCGCAAGCAGATCGAACGCATCCGCTCCAAGCTCGGCATGGTCTTCCAGAACTTCAATCTGTGGAGCCACATGACGTTGATCGAGAACGTCATCGAGGTTCCCGTGCATGTGCTCGGCGTCAAGCGCGATGTGGCGATCGGCGAGGCGGAACAATTGCTCGCCCGCGTCGGCCTGGCCGAAAAACGCGACGTCTATCCCGCCTATCTGTCAGGCGGCCAACAGCAGCGCGCCGCGATTGCCAGGGCGTTGGCGATCAACCCGCGCGTCATGCTGTTCGACGAGCCGACCTCGGCGCTCGACCCGGAGCTGGTCGGCGAGGTGCTGAAGGTGATCGGCGACCTGGCGCGCGAAGGCCGCACTATGGTGCTGGTCACCCATGAGATGAAGTTTGCCCGCGAGGTCGCGACGCATGTCGTCTACCTCCACAACGGGCTGGTCGAGGAAGAAGGGCCGCCGGAACAGATCTTCGGCGCGCCGAAATCCGAAAGGCTGAAGCAGTTCATCCGCAACGTCAGTTAAACTGTGGGCGGACGAAAACCGGGAACAACAACAAAACTGGGAGTCATGACGATGAAGATTATTCTCAAGACCTTTGCCGCAGCGCTGCTGCTCGGCGTTGCCGCGATGGGCGTGGCCAAGGCCGATCCGGTCAAGATCGGCGTCGCCGCCGAACCCTATCCGCCCTTCGCCTCGCCGGACGCTTCCGGCAAATGGGTCGGCTGGGAGATCGAATTCATCGATGCCGTCTGCGCCGAGGAGAAGCTCGACTGCGTCATCACCCCCGTCGCCTGGGACGGCATCATTCCGGCGCTGACGACCAAGAAGATCGATCTTATCGCCGCCTCGATGTCGATCACCGCCGAGCGCGAGAAGACGATCGCCTTCTCGGACAAATATTACAACACCCCGACTGCGATCATCGGGCCGAAGGACCAGAAGTTCGGCTCAACACCGGAGGACCTCAAGGGCAAGATCATCGGCGTCCAAGTCTCGACCGTACACGCCGACTACGCCAAGAAGCACTTCGCCGACGCGGCGGAAATCAAGGAATACCAGACCCAGGACGAGGCCAACCAGGATCTTGCCGCCGGCCGGGTCGACGCGGTGCAGGCCGATTCCATTGCCCTCGACGCCTTCCTGAAATCGGACCAGGGCAAGCAATGCTGCGATCTGAAGGGCATGGTCGCGCCGGATCTGGCCATTCTCGGGCCCGGCGTCGGCGCCGGCGTCCGCAAGGAAGACACCGAGTTGAAGGAAAAGATCAACGCCGGCATCAAGGCCATCCGCGCCAATGGCAAATATGACGAGATTTCGAAGAAGTACTTCGACTTTGACATTTACGGCGCCGACACGCAGTCGAACTGACGACCTCATCCATGAGCGATTAACCACGCGGCCCCGATAGAGCCGCGTGGTTAGTCGAAATCCATCGACGCGTGCTTCCGCGGGCGGAGATCGCCGGCGGTTTTAGCGCCAGCAATTCGAGGGCGACGCTGATCGACGCATTTGTTCCGGCTTGGGCCGCCTCTGCCATCGCGCTTCTCTCGCCCACGCCGCCGGGCTGGGGTGGAACGCTCATCGTCGGGCTGCTCCATACGATCGAGATCGCGGTCGGCGCCACCTGTCTCGGCCTTTTGATCGGCATCGGCGGCGCCTCCGGCAAGCTGTATGGTGGTCCGGTGGTGCGCGATCTCCTGGCAGTCTATACGACCGTCGTGCGCGCCGTGCCGGAGCTGGTGCTGATCCTTCTGCTCTATTACGCCGGCACCGACCTGATCAATCAGATGCTGACGGCAACGGGCTATCAGCGTATGGACATTAGCGGGCTGGCGGCCGGCATTGCCGTGCTCGGCTTCGTCCAGGGCGCCTATTCGACCGAGGTGATCCGCGGCGCGATCCTCGCCATTCCGCAGGGCCAGATCGAAGCCGCGCGCGCCTATGGCATGTCTCCCGGCCTGCTGCTGCGGCGCATCACGCTGCCGGCGATGCTGCCCTTCGCCATACCCGGCCTTGCCAATCTCTGGCTGATCGCCACCAAGGACACAGCCCTGCTGGCGGTCGTCGGCTTTTTCGAGCTGACATTGGCGACACGGCAGGCGGCCGGCGTGACCAAAGCCTATCTGACATTCTTTATCGCCGCCGGCGCGATCTACCTTCTGTTGACGCTGGTTTCGAATCTGATCATCGGCCGCATCGAGACATGGGCCCGCCGCGGCATGCCGTCGCTCAAGGAGGCCCGGTGATGGCTGGCCCGGCGATGACTGGCGAAGCGGCCGTCGAGATAGCCGCACGCGCTTCGCTGTGGCTGAAGCCGCATCGTATCGCGCTGATCCTGATCGCGCTGGGGCTGGTTTTGGCGGCGGCCGTCTTCATGCGCTGGGACTGGCTGCCGAAATATTACGGGATGGGATTGCTCGGCATCTGGCGCGCGCTGTGGATTCTTGCCGTCACCTGCACGCTGGGCTTCCTGCTCGCCATGCCGCTCGGACTGGCACAAGCCGCAGGCTCTTTCTGGTTCGCGGCGCCCGCCAAGGCCTTCTGCACGGTGATCAGGGGAACGCCGCTGCTGCTGCAGCTCTGGCTGCTCTATTACGGGCTGGGCTCGCTGTTTCCACAATATCCATGGATTCGCGAGTCCTGGATGTGGCCCTATCTGAGGCAGGCATGGCCCTATGGCGTGCTCGGGCTGACGCTGTCCTTCGCCGGCTATGAGGGCGAGGTGATGCGAGGCGCTTTTGCCGGCGTACCGAAAGGCCAATTGGAAGCCGCCCGCGCCTTCGGCATGAGCCGGTGGAGGATTTTCCGGCGAATCTGGCTGCCGCAGGCCTTCTACCGCGCGCTGCCGACACTGACCGGCGAAATCGTGCTGCAGCTGAAATCGACGCCGCTGGTGGCGACCATCAGCGTGATCGACATATTCGCCGTCTCTTCAAAGGTGCGTCAGGATACCTACCTCACCTATGAACCCTTGCTGCTCCTGGCGTTGATCTATATGGCGATCACCGGCATCCTCGTCTTCACTCTGGGCAAGATCGAGGCGCGGATTCCGAACAAGATTGGTTAGGTGAATGGTGAATAGTCAGTAGTGAGTAGCCCGTAGTGTTACCGGCTAAATCCCACTCACCATTCACCATTCACCCATTCCCTCAGATATCCATGGCAATCACAATGCAACTCAGTCTCGACCAGGCGACAGGGCTGTGCCGGATGGCCGCACTTGGCGCCGGCGCAAACGAAGAGGCAGCGCAGTCGCTGGCTGCCTCGATCGTCGCGGCCGAGGCGGAAGGACTGTCGACCGTCGGGCTGTCGCATTTCATCGATTATCTCGAAGCGCTGGAAGCCGGCCGTATCGACGGCAATGCCGATCCGGTGATCACCAGGCCGGCGCTCGCAGTCTATCTCTCCGATGCCCGCGGCGGACTGGCGCATACCGGTTTCGACCGCACGATCGATGACCTCGCCAAGGCGGCGCGACTGTTCGGCGTCGCCATCTTTTCACAGAAGAATGCCTATACATGCGGCGCGCTCGGCTATTTCACCGGACGGCTGGCCGCGCAGGGATTGGTATCGTTCGCCGCCACCAACGGCCCGGCCGTGCTTGCCGGCTCGGGCTCGGTCAAGCCGGTCTACTGCACCAACCCGATGTCCTTTGCGGCACCCGCCGCGGACGGGGCGGCGCTGGTCATCGACCAGTCGTCGAGCGCCACCGCCTTCGTCAACATCCGCAAGGCGGCCGAGGACGGCAAGAAGATACCCGAAGGCTGGGCACTGGATGCCAGCGGCAATCCGACCACGGACCCGGCAGCTGCCATGAAGGGCGCCATGCTTGCCTTCGGCGGCCAGCGCGGCGCCAACATCGCGTTGATGGTCGAGGTGCTGGCTGCGGGCCTGTCGGGCGCCAACTGGTCGCTCGATGCGCCATGGTTCAGCGGCGGGCCGGACAGTCCGGGGACCGGCCTGTTCGTGCTTGCCGTCGAGCCCAAGCTGCTCGATCCGGACTTCGAAAAGCGGATGAAGGATCAGCTCGACCGGCTGCGGCGGCGCTATGGCGTGCATGTGCCGGGGCGTGCCCGGGCCGAGGCCGCGGAGAAGGCGGCGGCGCGCGGCATAAGCGCGCCGAAAGCCGTGGTGCAACGCATTTCCGAATTCGCCGCGCGCTATTCGTCCTGAAGAAATTCGTTTGTCCGATGAGCGGCTGACGAGGCCGGCCGATCCGGCAGCGCGAGCCTACTTCCCGCAATAATGATCGTTGATGACGTTCGCCGCATTCGCGTCCGGCCCTACCCTGTTGTAGGAGCAGGGTTCGGCGGCCGTCGTGAACAGGTGGTTGTCATAGTAGCGCGGGCCACCGAACAGAATGTCGATGATGTTGCCGTTGGCCGGAACGTAGCGTTCGGGTTGAGCTTGGTGGTGATGCCGGTTTGCCGCGAATGCCGAGGCACCGACGCTGCAGCCTGTTGCGAACGCCAGAGCGAAGATCGCAACGCGTTTTGTCGTCATCGGCAATATCCTCCATTCGGAATCAAACCATACATCCTAAAATCGCCGGCCGGAACAAAGGTTCCTGTCCCGAATGGAGTTACCTAAAGCCGGGCGTCGGCGGGTTTTCTGCCGTTTCCAACTGATACCGGAAATCATGCTTCAACAATGCCGGGCGACCCATGGTCGCCCTTTGCCTTTGGTGCGAAACCGACTATGAAACGGCTTCAAACCAAACCATCTGGATAGCACGCCGGAGCCAGCCATGACCGAAATCCTTCAGACCCCAAAGCTCGTCGTCGTTTTCGGCGGCTCCGGCTTTGTCGGTCGTCATGTCGTGCGGGCGCTGGCCAAGCGCGGCTACCGCATCCGGGTCGCCTGCCGTCGGCCCGATCTCGCCGGCCATTTGCAACCGCTTGGCAATGTCGGGCAGATTCAGCCGGTGCAGGCCAATGTCCGGGTGCGCTGGTCGGTCGACCGCGCCGTGCAAGGCGCCGACCATGTCGTCAATCTGGTGGCGATCGCGCATGAGGCCGGCCGGCAGAAATTTACTGCCGTCCACGAGTTCGGCGCGCGCGCTATTGCCGAAGCGGCGCGCGCCGTCGGCGCCGGCCTCACCCACATTTCGGCTCTGGGAGCGGACCTCCACGCGCAATCGGACTACGCGCGTACCAAGGCGCTCGGCGAAAAGGCCGTTCTTGAGACGGTCCAAGACGCCGTGATCTTGCGGCCATCGATCAATTTCGGGCCGGAGGACGGTTTCTTCAACCGCTTTGCCAACATGGCCCGCTTTTCCCCAGTGCTGCCGCTGATCGGCGGGGGGCAGACGAAATTCCAGCCGGTCTATGTCGGCGACGTCGCCGAAGCGGTGGCGCACTCGGTCGACGGCAAGGTCCAGGGCGGCCGGATCTATGAACTCGGCGGGCCGCAGGTGCTTACCTTCAAGGAATGCATGCAAGAGCTGCTTGTCATCATCGAACGCAAGCGGTTTTTGCTGCCCGTGCCATGGTGGCTGGCGAACCTCCAGGCATCAATTCTCGGGCTGCTGCCCAATCCGTTGTTGACCAAGGACCAGGTCCTGCTGTTGCGCCAGCACAATGTGGTGTCGGAAGCCGCCGTCAAGGACAACAGGACGCTCGCCGGCCTCGGGATCCAGCCACGGTCGATCGGAACCATTCTGCCCAGCTATCTCTGGCGCTACCGCGCCGCCGGCCAGTTCCAACGCAAGTCCGCCGCATAACACGAACGGACGTGCGGTTGCCTACGAGCCGCGCCGGGTGACCTGCATCGGCAGGCCGCCTTGCGGCTGCGTCGTCAGCTTCTGCACCGGCCAGGGGCGGGTTTCCGCGGTGGCGTCGAAACGGTAGCGCGACAGCATGATCGCCAACGCGATGATCGCCTCCTGCATGGCGAAGCTGGCGCCGATGCAGACGCGGGGGCCGGCGCCGAACGGCAAATACTGGAAACGATCGATCTTTTCGCGGTTTCCCGGATGGAAGCGTTCCGGCATGAAAGCGTCGGGCCGGTCCCACAATTTCCGATGGCGGTGGACGACCCACGGCATCACCAGCACCGCTGCACGTCGCGGTATGTAGAGGCCGTTCCAGGTTTCGGGCTCGATCGGTTCGCGGTTGATCGACGGCGCCGGCGGATAGAGCCTGAGCGCCTCGTCGAAGGCGGCGCGGGTGAGCGGCATGGCGTCGAGCCATTTCGTCGGGTCGGGCTCACGCGCCAGCACGGCATCGATCTCGCGCTCGATCTTTTCGCGCTCCCACGGCGCTTCGGCAAGGCAGTAGAGCGTCCAGCCGAGCGCCCTGGCCGTAGTCTCGTGGCCGGCACCGATAAAGGTGATGATGTTGTCCTCGACCTCGGCCCGGGTCAGCCCGCCCGGTCCCTCCGCTTTCAACAGCAGCGTGAGAAAATCCTGCGGCACCGTGTCCGGATCACGCTTCAACCGCGCCTCGCGCATTTGCACCGTGTCGGTGACGATCTTGCGGAAGTAGGCCATGGTCTTGCGGCCGCGGATGCGGGTCAGACGCGGCAGCCAATCGGGTGCCCGCAAAAGGTCGAGTGGATCGACCCGACCCATGGTCTCGAACAGGCGGTCGATCTCCTTGGCAAAGCTGCCCGGCTCGCCTGAAATCTCACCGGAAAACAGCGTCTCGGCCAGGATGTCAAAGGTAAGCAGCGTCATGTCGTGAGCGATGTCGAACGTACCGCCGCCCTCGTAGCGCGTGACGAACTCCCGCGTGCGCCTCAGCATCGGCTCGGCAAAACCGAAGATATGGCGCGGCGTGAACACCGGCGCCATCGCCTTGCGTGAACGCCTCCACACCTCGCCCTCGGCGGTCAGCAAGCCGTCGCGCAGGATCGGCCGCAGGATCAGCTGGCGAACCGTCGCCATCTTGTAGTTCTTGGCGTTATCGACAAGCACGTGGCGAATGAGACCGGGGTCGTTGGCGATGACCAGCGGCCCGCCGATGCCGGTCACCGAAATCCAGGGCTCGTTGTAGGTCGGCTCGCCCCACAGTTCGAGCGGATTGCGGTAGACGATGCGGATCATCTCCAGCGTCGACGGCGGCGCGGTGCGCGGCTTCGGCGCCGGCGGGACGAAGGGGACGGGCTGACTGTCCATGACTTGCTCCGCTGACACCTCAATGTAGTGGCGGGCAAGGCAGGCGTCCATGTGAGTGGACGACAAGGTGATGCATCCGCTCTCTGGAATGTGACCGGGGCACCGGAAAGTGCCTGCTTGCTGTGTCGGGCTGCGTGTCTTAGGTGGCAGCACCACAGATGCCACTAACCGGCGGGAGCCTGCCTTGAAGCACCAGTTGAACGTCATCATCGGCAGCACGCGGCCGGGCCGCGCCGGGCCGGTTTTCGCAAATTGGCTGGAGAGCTTTGCGCGCGAGCACGGGAAATTCGAGCCGGTGCTCACCGACATCGCCGCCTTCAACTTGCCGGTGCTGGACGAGCCGCATCATCCGAGACTCGCCAAATACGAAAACAGCCACACGAAAGCGTGGTCGAAGGCAATCGACGCCGCCGACGCATTCGTCTTCGTAGCGCCGGAATACAATTATTTCGCAGCCCCCGCGATCGTCAACGCGGTCGACTACCTGCTCAGGGAATGGCGATACAAGCCGGCCGCCATCCTCAGCTACGGCGGTGTCTCCGGTGGCCTGCGAGCGGCGCAGGCGATCAAACCGCTGCTGACCTCCGTCGGCGTCATGCCGATTCCGGAAGGCGTGGCGCTGCCGATGTACCAGAAGCTGCTCGACGAGACCGGCGCCTTCTTCCCCAGCGAGCAGGTGCTCGGCGGGGCCAGGACCATGCTGGACGAGCTGTTCCGCTGGAGCGAAGCGCTGAAGCCGATGCGGGTCGGCTGACAACGCGAACGGCCCAGCTTGCCGATGCCGTAACTTGCTCATGCCATAAAGAGATGGAATGCTCCGGCAAATGACCGAGCCGGGGCGGTTCGATTTGCGTCTTCTGTTTGCCTTGCTGCTGATCCTCTCGACCGGTTCCGCTGCTGCGGCGGAGCGGCGCGTTGCGCTGGTCATCGCCGAGAACGACTATCGGCTGATCCGGCCGCTCGCCAATCCCGTCAATGACGGCGAGGTCATGGAAACGGTGCTGAGGAAGCTCGATTTCGAGGTCTTCCTCGAAACCAACCGCGACCTGCGGCGCATGCGCCGGGCGCTCGACGATTTCCGCGAGGATGCCAAAGGCGCCGACGTGGCGCTGGTGTTCTTCTCCGGCCACGGCGTCGAGATCGCCGGCGAGAACCGGCTCCTGCCGGTCGATGCAGACGCGTCGTCGCTCGCTACGCTGGAAAGGACCAGCCTGCCGCTGGAGGAGATCCGCGCGACCGTCGCCGCCACCAGCAAGGTCGGACTGATCGTGCTCGATGCCTGCCGCAGCGATCCGTTTGCGGCTACGGGCGGCGAAGGCCGCGGCGCAACGGCGCTGGTAAAAGAGGTCAGCGACAAGGTCCGGCCGGGTCTTGGCCGCATCGGGCGGGCAGAAAACATCCTGTTTGCCTTCTCGGCGGCGCCCGGCGAGACCGCCGCGGATGGGACGGACCAGAATTCGCCGTTTACCGCGGCGCTGACGAAATACCTCGGCACCGAAGGTCTCGAGATCCGCTCCGTGCTGACGCTCGTGCAGCAGGAGGTCTACGACCTCTCGCGCGGCAAGCAATTGCCCTATGTCGAGAGCGGCCTGCCGCAGCTGTTCTTTGCCGCCTCGGCCAAGGAGAAATTGCCGGAACGCGAACGCCTGTTGCTGGCCATGGCCGAGGTGACGCCCGCGATGCGCGGCGAAGTGGAGAAGATCGCCAGCGACGCCGACATGCCGCTGGCACCGCTCTATGGCGCGTTGATCAGTTCCGATGCCGGCCACCTCTCCGCGGACAGTCTGAACGCCAGGCTGCGTGAGGCAGCCGACGCCTTCGTCAAGGTGCGGAGCGAAATGCAGACGCTTGGCTCCGACGATCTGCGGGTGGCAGCGTTGCGCCGGCAGGCCGAAGAGCAGCTTTCGCTGGGAGCGTTCGATGCCGCGCGTAAAAAGCTCGCCGAGGCAGCCGAGATCGACAATGTCTCGCGCAACGCGCTGAAGGCCAATTTCGTCAGCCGCACGCTCTCCGAGGCCGCAACGCGCTATCTGTCCGGCGGGGCCGCGCGCGCCGACCTCGACTACGCCACAGCCATCAGGGACTATGAATCCGTGCTCGCGCTTTATGGCGAAGCCGGACAGGTTGTGCTGTCGCTCGACGACGCCGACCGCTTGATCCGCACGCTGGACGAGCTCGGCAAGCTCTATACCACGGTCGGCAATATCGATGCGGCTGGCCGTGCCTTCGAGGCGCTGCAAGCCGATCTCGAGCGGCGGTCGCATCATGAAACCGATCCCAACGTGAAGCGCGACTTCGCCGTCAGCCACGTCAAGCTGGGCAACATGCGGATGGCGCAAGGCAATCTGCCGTCAGCGCTGCAGAATTATGAGACCGCCAAGACCATTCTGCAGGGCCTGACCGAGGCAGAACCGGACGATCTGGAGTGGTTCGGCGACCTCGCCATGGCCGACGACAAGATCGGCAACGTATTGGCGACGCAAGGCGATCTGGCCGGCGCCGCAGAGGTCTACCAGGAAAGCCTGTCCATCAAGAAGCAGCTCGCCGCCGGAGAGCCCGACCGTGCCGAACTGCAGCGCGACCTGACCATCACCTACGATGAGATCGGTCACCTTGCCCATATCGCAGGCCAACTGGAAAACGCACAGGCGGCCTATGAAGAGAGCCTGAAGGTGCGGCTGGCGCTGGCGGCGGACAAACCGGGAGACGCCGACCGGCAGCGTGACGTCTCGGTCAGCCACGATACGATAGGCGACCTGCTGCGCGAACGCGGCGACGCCGCCGGGGCGCTGGCGGCCTACAAGGAAGGTCTGGCGATCGTCAAACAACTGGCGAAACGCGATCCGGACGACACCGAGTTGAAGCGCGACCTGTCGGTCGGCAACGCCAAGATCGGCAATGCGCTGAGCGACCAGCAGAATTGGCCGGCGGCACTTTCGGCTTATCGTGAGGCACTTTCCCAGGCCAGCGCGCTCGCCGCCGGCGACCCGAACAACACCGAATGGCAGCGCGACCTGTCCGTGTGCATCGAGAAAGTCGCCGGCGTTCTGGCGATACAGGGCGACCACAAAGGCGCGCTGAAAGCCTATCTGGACAGCTACGCGATTGCGCAGAGGCTGGCCAAGCTCGATCCCGCCAATTCCGACTGGCAGCGGGACTTATCGATAACGCTGTCCGAAGTCGCCACGCTGCGCCTCAGGCAGCGCGACGTCAGGGGCGCCCGGCAAGCCCTTCAGGACAGCCTGGCCATTCGCGAGAAACTTGCCCGGTCCGATCCGGACAACGCCACCTGGCAGCGCGACCTGGTGGTCGCCTATATCGACTACGCCCAAGTCGCAAAGGACCCGAAGGCTGTGCTTTCCAAGGCGCTCGACATGACGCTCGAGCTCGACCGGAGCGGGCGGTTGGCACCGCGCCACAAGTTCATGATCAAGTTTTTACGTGAGCGGCTGGCCAGGATCGAAGCCAGGCGCCGGTAGCCGGCTCACGCGATGGTCATTCCGTTCCGAAATGCCTGCAAACCTTGGAAAAACCGCCTTTTGCGCCTATATCTACGACATTAGAAATGCGCGATTCGAAGCCGATTTTTCGCGCTCTGCACACGGCATCAATCAGACAGGTTTTCATGACCGACCAGACCGACATCGCCAACGGCGTTGAAGCCGAATACGGCGCCGATTCCATCAAGGTTTTGAAGGGCTTGGATGCCGTTCGCAAGCGGCCGGGCATGTATATCGGCGATACCGACGACGGCTCGGGCCTGCACCACATGGTCTATGAAGTCGTCGACAACGCCATCGACGAAGCACTGGCCGGCCATGCCGACCTGGTGACGGTGACGCTCAATCCGGACGGATCGGTGACGGTCATCGACAATGGCCGCGGCATTCCGACCGATATCCACACCGGCGAAGGCATTTCGGCGGCCGAAGTGATCATGACGCAGCTGCATGCCGGCGGCAAGTTCGACCAGAACTCCTACAAGGTGTCAGGCGGCCTGCACGGCGTCGGCGTGTCGGTCGTCAACGCCCTGTCGGCCTGGCTGAAACTGAAGATCCGCCGCAACGGCCAGATCTACGAGATGAGCTTCACGCATGGCAATGCCGACGCGCCGCTGCGCATCACCGGCAGTTATGAACAAGACAAGGTCCCCGGCACCTATGAAGGGCGCAGCGGCAGCGAAATCACGTTTTTGCCGTCGTCCGAGACTTTCACCATGGTCGAATTCGACTACGGTACGCTGGAGCATCGGCTGCGCGAGCTCGCCTTCCTGAACTCCGGCGTGCGCATCGTTTTGACCGATGCCCGCCATGCCGACATCGTGCGCCATGAACTGCACTACGATGGCGGGCTGGAAGAGTTCGTCCGATATCTCGACCGGACGAAGAAGCCGTTGCTCGACAAGCCGATTTCGATCCGCGCCGAGCGCGACGGCATCACGGTCGAAGTCGCCATGTGGTGGAACGACAGCTACCACGAGAACGTGCTGGCCTTCACCAACAACATCCCGCAACGCGACGGCGGCACGCATCTGGCAGGCTTCCGCGGCGCGCTGACGCGCCAGATAACCGGCTATGGCGACTCCTCGGGCCTGACCAAGAAGGAAAAAGTGGCGCTAATCGGCGATGATTGCCGCGAAGGGCTGACCGCGGTGCTGTCGGTCAAGGTTCCCGACCCGAAATTCTCCTCGCAGACCAAGGACAAGCTGGTGTCGTCCGAGGTCCGCCCGGTGGTCGAAGGGCTTGTCAACGAAGCGCTCGGCACCTGGCTCGAGGAGCACCCGACCGAGGGCAAGGCGGTCATCGAGAAGGTCATCCAGGCCGCTGCCGCGCGCGAAGCCGCGCGCAAGGCACGCGACATCACCCGCAAGAGTTCGCTCGGCGTTACCTCGCTGCCCGGCAAGCTGGCCGATTGCCAGGAGCGCGATCCGGCGAAATCCGAGATCTTTATCGTCGAGGGCGACAGCGCCGGCGGCTCGGCCAAGGGCGGCCGTTCGCGCCAGAACCAGGCCATTCTTCCGCTGCGCGGCAAGATCCTCAATGTCGAGCGCGCCCGCTTCGACCGCATGCTCGGCTCCGACATGATCGGCACGCTGATCACCGCGCTCGGCACCTCGATCGGCAAGGACGAGTTCAACGCCGACAAGCTGCGCTACCACAAGATCATCCTGATGACCGACGCCGATGTCGACGGCGCCCACATCCGCACCTTGCTGCTGACCTTCTTCTTCCGCCAGATGCCGGAACTGATCGAACGCGGTCATCTCTACATCGCGCAGCCGCCGCTCTACAAGGTGACGCGCGGGAAGAGCTCGCAATACATCAAGGACGAAGCCGCCTTCGAGGAATTCCTGATCGGCTCCGGGCTGGAAGAAGCGTCGCTTGCGCTCAGCACAGGCGAGGTGCGGGCCGGGCAGGACCTGCGCAGTGCCATCGACGACGCCTTGGCTGTCCGCCAGCTCATCAACGGATTGCACACGCGCTATAACAGAGGCGTGGTCGAGCAGGCAGCGATTGCCGGCGCGCTCAACCCGGAGATATTCACCGACCTCCGCCGCGCCAACGAGACGGCCGAGCGTGTTGCCCGTCGTCTCGACATTATCGCCGAGGACACCGAGCGCGGCTGGATCGGCCGCATGTCGACCTCGAACGAGGGCATTGGCGGCTATGTCTTCGAGCGAACGGTGCGCAGCGTCAAGGAGTTCGCGCATCTCGACCTGGCGCTGATCAATTCCGCCGACGCACGCCAGCTCGACCGCTATGCGCCGCGCCTGGCGGAAATCTACGGCGAGCCGCCGGTGCTGCGCCGCAAGGATGTCTCGGAAACCATTTCGGGGCCGCTGGCACTGCTCAATGCCGTGTTTGCCACCGGCCGCAAGGGCCTGACCATGCAGCGCTACAAGGGCCTTGGCGAAATGAACGCCGAGCAGCTCTGGGAAACGACGCTCGACCCGAATGTGCGCTCGCTGTTACAGGTCAAGGTCAATGACGCGACTGATGCGGACAGCTTGTTTTCACGGCTGATGGGCGACGAGGTCGAGCCAAGGCGCGAATTCATCCAGGAAAACGCGCTGTCGGTTGCCAATCTGGACATCTGAGCCGCCATCCAGATACCCAGCCAGCAGGCATGAAGTGTATTGGTGCGCCTTGGCGCACCAATACGACTGCTGCAACGCAACAAAGATCACCAGGACCGCCGGAACGGAAAGGCTTTCAAGGCATTGTAGTTGATCACAATCGCCGCAGGAGGCATCCATGGGACGTGGCATTTTGCTCTGGCTTCTCGGAGTCCCAA
>NZ_JAMYRZ010000016.1:0-138680 GCF_040321675.1 Mesorhizobium sp. M0296 | reverse complement strand
CACTGCGCGCCGGCCTCGCCTCGTCGGCCGAGGTCGACGAACGCTATGTGCAAAAACAGCTCGGCCATGCCTCCGCGGAGATGACGCGAAATTATCAGCGCCGGCGCGATCGTTTCCGCGTAAATCTCACCAAGGCGTCCGGGCTCTGATGCCCCCGTTTTGTCCGCTGGGATGAGGCGGTCAGATCTCAGGCGATAACAATTACCTCATCGAGCACAGCGAGCGCTGTGTCCAGACTATCGGCGGCCGACGCTTCGTAGTCAGGCATGATCATCAACTGCGTTATGCACGGCCCACAAATTCCGGGTTTAGCTTTTCCAACCGATCCTTGGTCCGGGAGACCTGTTCCGGGAATGCGCGCAGATTGAAGCGAACAAATGACGAGGTCTCTTATCCCCGACACGAATAGCTCGCGATCTCATCGGGATTTCCCTTACCGCCATAGGCAGCTTGAGTGGGATAAGCGCAGATCGGCTGGTGCTTGCCGGGGAATGCCTTGCTGCCAGCCGCGAGAGAATCCGGAGCCTTGTCTTGGTTTATCCAGCCCTCGATGGCGGCCAAAGGATCAAAGTCGTCGAAGGCTTGGCCATCGCCGCAGTGGGTCATCCCCGGGATTATGAACATGCGCACGAAACGGCGAGTCGCTTCCAAATCGCCGCCGCTTGTGACCTCGACGACTTGCTTGTACCAGCGCACCAGATCGTTGGCTGAGAAGACCGGATCGGAAAGTCCCTGAAACAAGAGCAGCTTTCCACCGTGGGCAGCGAAGCTGGCGAGATACGTGCCGGTCGCATCATTGAGCTTGGCCGTATCCGCAACGCGTGCCGGATCCTTGTCGAAGTCGAACTTCAGGGGGTCAAAATTCGGCGCCGGGGGCGTCATGAAGTAGTATTGAAGCGAGCGGGCTCCCAGAACGATGTTATTTGCATCCGACTGGGAAGTGGGGGAATTGCCCAGCTTCCACATTCTCCAGTCCGCGCCCGCAACGCCCGTATCATATGGCCAATCGCTGTAAAGCTTTTCGCCATCGGAGCTTTCCGGACCCGCGAACGCGCGGCTCATGGCCTGCACTTGACCAGCCGTGAGGCAGCTGTCCGTCTTATCGCCTTGGCAGGACAGGACCTTTGGGTCGAACCGGCACTGCTGCCAGGCGTTGATGACGCCATCCTCAATGCCATCGCGGGCATCACAGGCAGCGAGAACCGCCTTGGCGACGATGTTCAGATCCTGCTGGGAGAAGGCGCGGGACAGAATGGGATGGCCGGCCTCATCCTTGGGAGCGATGCTCATGTACTGGCGAGTATCCCAGGCTTCGGCAATGTTGGCGGCACTGAGACGAAAACCCGGGCTACCTGCAACAATGCCGTCGAACTCGAGCGGATATCGCTGAGCCGCTATCAACGCCTCACGACCGCCATTCGAGCATCCCATGAACACCGACTTTTTCGGAGCCGCCCCATAGAACTTTGCAATCACCTGCTTCGAGACCGAAGTGACTTTGCCAATGGAGGCGTACGCAAAATCAATGCGTGCGGCTTGATCGACCCCGAAAGCCGGATCGGGGCTTGGGTGCCCGCCATCCATGCTTACAACAGCGTAGCCGCGCAAGAGCCCGGGAGCCGCGGTCGAGTTCCGGCAAGGAATGGTCCCGACGGCCGGCGCCAGGAAGCCATCAACTGCGCCGCCGCCCTGGAAAAGGAACATGTCGTTCCAGGTCGTCGGAAGACGCACCTCAAACCGGGTGCCATATGATTGACCATCGACCCCCTGGCGTTTCCCGATAACACCTCGGACAAGGCAGTGCCCGCCCACTTTTACCGCCTGAGGCGAGGCGCCGGTGAATGCAGTGAAGGGATCTGCGGGGATCTCCTGCGGCTTTTGAAGGCTAGCCTCGGTAAAGATCACGCTTGGAATTTTGAGCTTGGCGATGGACCGGCACGCCTGATCCGACGCGTTTGCCGCCAGTGCAGGCGCACATACACATATAATCGCCAACATCAGTGCCAGCGTGCACCCGCGGTCCCGCAGCTTGAGCCCGTTAGCCAAGAACATACCCATCCTCCCTGGATGCGCCCGATAGCCCGAAAGCTGATCGCATTGGTAGCTAGTTGTGAGCTTTCAGTAGCTTGTCCATCCGGTCCGAACCGGGAAAGCTGAGATTGTCGAAGCTTCAGTGACTCCAGGGGGACCGGATGAACATCCATAAGAATACCGGTCTGACGCCGCTCGGTCGAGAGCGGATTTTTGCGCCTGGGCGCGCCGGCAGCACCTCGGAGGTGTTGCCGCCTGATCCGCAGACCGTCGGCCTCTACATCACGGCCTGTGCATCCAGAAAGGTTACAGGAGACAAGAAACCAAACTCTGTGGCGACGATCGAGCGCCGTCTCTCCTCCCTGGCGTGGAATTATACGCAGCGTGGCGAGCCGCTCGATCGAAAGGACCGCCATATCGCCACCGTGCCCGCCGGCATCCGTAACAGCCACGCAAAACCGTCTGTGCAGAATGAGGCCATACTTCCCGAAGACCTGATCGCCATGCTGGAGACGGTGCTCCGCAAGACCCATCAGGTCGCCCCAGGCCAGAGCAACCGGCTCGTCCCCGGGGAGGACGAAACGGTCGACCACTCCGCTTGTTCGACTTGTGTTCGGGCGACTTATCCCGGCTTCTATGCATCGCGCTTCGGCGCGGCGAGCTTTGTCCAACGCGCCAAGCCTTTGAACCGAATCGCTGTAGACGGAAGTCGCGGCGAGCTTCGCGTTGTTGATCGGAGCATCGAACCAGGCGTCGTATCCGCGGTATCCACCCCATCGTCTGTCGCGCAATCTGTTGGCGAGCGCGTCCTCAGCCGTTCGATCGCGGCCGTCTTTGCCGCAAACTATTATATGGCGGCCGCCGATGCCATTCGGGCGCGTAATATCTCAGGGGTTGAAGGATCGTCGATCAGTTTTCCGATGTCTTGGCGGGCCGCGATGATCTGCACATGACCCTACAAAGATTGCGCGTAGTAGGAAATACTGGTGCAACTGGTCACCCCAGGCGTCAGGATAATCGTAGAACCAATCGAACGAATGCACGCATCGCGGTTTGCCTACAGCACTGCTCTCCTGTCCCGATAGCGCAAATTCGCGGTTACCTCCGGCCACGAACAGTCGGACCAATTTTATTTGTAGGTTAGACCTTCGTCCTCGGCAAGATTGGCCAAGCGATGACTCGCTGCTGAATTGCCGGCCCGCGCGTGATGAGCGCGAAGGCGTCAGGTGCCCCCGCCGTCAAGACTCAAGCCGCAACGTAATCAGGCGGGAGTGCCTTCCGCTAGGTGGGGATGGACTGGCCGCCGAAGTCAGAAGCAGCAAGCCTGGAGCATAATGGAAGACCTCGACCATGTGAAACAGGCCGTGAAGGGCGACCTAGCCTATTTGCAGCCACCTGCTCAAAGCCGCGACATGAAGCCAGCCGCCAGCCTGCTAGTTCGACAGCAACCGTTCAGCTTGCTGCCGCCGACCGCTTGAAAACGATGGTCACCTTCGTCCCTTTGTTGGCGCTGGACTCGACGGCTAGCTGCGCCTTGGCGTTCTCGGTCAGCGATCGCGCGATCAGCGCTCCGAGCTTGCCTGGTTTGGGCCACACCTCGCCTTCCGGCAGGCCGATTCCGTCGTCCGCCACCATAACCCGGCAGCCGTCGCCATCGACGACGCTGTGCAGTGTTATCGTGCCGCCATCGCGGCCCCGGAACGCATGCTTTAGTGAATTGGTCAGCAATTCGTTTACGACCAGCCCGGCCGGCATGGCGACGTTTATTGACACGGGATATGTATCCACCTTCATATCCAGCCGGATCCCCTCGACTGCATGCGAGCTCATCACCGCGGACGCGATCTGGCTGAGATAGACGCCAAGATCGACCTCCTCCTTCGGCTCGTCGGCCGTTAGCGTCTGGTAGAGGATCGCCAGAGCGTCGACGCGACCGGCGAGCCGCTCAAACCGTCTCCGGTCGGCCTCGGTCGCGTTGCGGCTTTCCAGCCGGATCAGCGCGGTGATCATCTGCAGGTTGTTCTTCACCCGGTGCTGCAGTTCGCGCAGCAGCGTGTCTTTCTCGCTGACACGCTCCTCGGCCGAGCGCTGATCTCCCGCCTCGCCGTGAGCCGATACGTCGACCAGGGCCACCAGTCGGAAGCAAACCTTACCGTTGTCGTCTTCGATCACGTTGGAATAAACGTCGACGATCGCGGGTTTGTCCTCGCCGCGCTCCAGCCTGAAGGTGCCGACCAAATCGGTTCCCTCGACCACCGCCTCGGCTAGCGGCCTGTCCTTTTGCTGATGGAGGCCCGTGCCTAAAAGGGCCGCCCAGTTTTCTTGGGTGAGCCTGGCGGCCATCAGGCCTGAGAGTTTCTCGAATTCCGGATTGGCGTAGACCACGCGCTCTTCACCGGCAAGGTCCGAAACGGCTATGGCGATCGGCACCTGGTCGAGGAATTTCTTGAACTGTTCGCTTTCCAGTGCGGTTGCAAGGTCAGGTGTATCAAGTAACTGCTCGACCGCCTCAGCCTTCTCTGAATCCGATGTCATTTGCGCGCCTGTTCTGTGCGGATGATATCAACAATGCGGCGAGCCCGCCATCGCCAAAACTGGAGCTGCATCTCACGTTTCGCATCACGCATCTGACAACCAGCTCTGCATAGCGTAACGGCCGCACGTCTAGCATTGCGACCGGCCGAAGGAGAGCGGCAAGGATCGGCTACAATCCAGGTGCCTGGAATGTCGAAGCGACCGGTCAAGTGGGTACGCTGCGGAAGATCGATAGAGCAGGCATTCAGGGAGAATGAGTTCGCGTGCCGGCCTCGGCGATACGTGCCGACACTGTCAACCTCATGACCGCATGCGGGCTGAAAGACCAGCGCTTCGCTCCAGCGGTAATTCAGGCCGCTAGCTGCCTAACTGCGGCAAGCCCATCGATCGTGTATGTTGAGACGCTATTGCCGATGCCTAAATATCGAACCCGTCATGGCAATCGTTGTGACGGGAAGCGCTCGCTTATGGGCTGTGCTGGAATGCGCATGAAGTATACGCCTGTGCGCCGCTTCGTTGATCTCTTGGCCTTCGAGGAAGTCGTCAATCTCATCGTATGTGAGACCGGGACGAGGTTCTCCAGGTCGGCGGTCGGGATCTTTTCAACAAGATCAGACGGAGCGCCCAGACACACTGCCAAGGCGCGAACTCTGCGCTTGCTCAGCCCGGAAAAAGGAAGAATGTCTGCGGCACCATCGCCGAACTTGGTGAAGAAGCCCATCAAGGCCTCGGCTGCTTCGAAGCGACTTCTGAAAAAGAAGTGTGGGTTTGCTCTCATACCCTTTGCTGAAAAATGTTGTCATAGAGCGCATGGAATGCCACGCGCTTCGAATCGGAGTAGCCATCCGGGAAGCCTGAAGCCCCTTTGAAGCGCATGTCCGGCAGCTATTCATAGCGTGGATGACTTTGATCGAAACAAACGATTTCATAACTCTTCGGAAATCTTGCATGGACAAAAGCACGTCCGCACCGGTCACCCATCCAAAGGAGAAAATCTTCCATGCGCCCTGACGTGCAGTGGAGGTCGTGCCGAGAAGTGAGTTGCAACTGGCCGATCATGTCGGCGGTTCGACGCTAGTCGTCCCCAATGTTCCTGAGCTGCGAAGTCTTGCAGGCGAGCCAGCTGCCCAGCGCGATTCTGCTTGTGGCGGGCTTTTTGCCGCAGGCAGTCCGCTCGTTTGGGCAGCGGATTGGAGACCGGGCTTCCAGTCGGTGCCATGTTTGGCCGACGAATGACGCGATGCGGCCTCCTGCACAAGCGAAGGCGTTATCGGATGTGCGACCGGGAAGCAGGCGGACAGTGCAGCACATGTCAGTCGCCTGTGCGACGGTCTTTCGGGGAATGAAATCGGGCCAGTTCACGGCGCGGCATTATTCGTCAACAGCCGCCCCTTCGCAAGGATACAGGCAGCCCGCGTCACAAGTTCGTGCTGCAGATGAAAACGGCATCGCCGGCATGCAAGTCAGCAGCCGCTCAAGATTCGATGATCCAGCCAAGCTCTCGGCGTCATGGAATGGCAGGCGCCACGATCGAAGCATCTCATGTTGATTCAGGCGGACCCTTATGAGGCGTTCTTTGATGCCGGTGATGCCTGACAGGCGGTTGCAGCTGCAAGCGACAACGCGGCCTATTTAGTTGGAAACGGTCTGAGGCAGGCCAATTTGGCTTGCCCGTCACTATGTGGAGAAAGAAATGCTGTGTCTAGGAATTAGCGGCGGACTTGACCAAGTCCATGAAAACCGATTCGAGCTTCGGAACGCCTTTATGCACGATGGCGCCGCGGTGCTCGTCCGAGACGGACGGGTGATAGCAGCCGTCGAAGAGGAACGCCTCAATCGGATGAAACACTCCAACAAGCTCCCAATTCGTTCGATTCAATACTGTCTGTCAGCGGCGGGGGTTCAGCTCAACGACATTGATCGTGTCGCGCTCTACGCCAGCGAGCCCTATGCCAACGCCATGCTTGAAGGTATGTCCGCATCCCACCCGGACATTCTCTCCATTCCGTTGGATGCTAAAACGTTGGTGCAGGATCTGTTAACGCGTGAGTTCGGCACTAAGTTGGACAGTTCGCGTATTTCATTCGTAAGTCATCATCAGGCGCACGCCGTGAGCGCCTTTGCAATGTCGGGCTTCGAACAAAGTCTCATTCTAGCGATTGATGGCTCTGGTGATTTCCTATCGGGCCTCTTGGCGGTAGGGTCTGGCACAGAAATTACGCAACTCGAGGCTTTCCCCGAGAACAATTCTCTTGGGCTGTTTTATCTCGAGACGATCCGCTATCTCGGCTACGGCTTGTTCGACGAGTATAAGGTAATGGGACTCGCGCCCTACGGCGACCCCGCTCCCTATCGCGAGCTCTTCGAGCAGTTCTACGAGCTCTCCGCCAACGGCGGTGGCTACCGTGTTCACCTCGACCGCATCGGTCCGGCGTTGCTCCGCAATATCGAGGTCAGGCGAAAGGGAATGCCCTTCACCCAGCAGCATCGAGATGTGAGTGCGTCACTGCAGGAAGCGCTTGAGCGGATCGTGTTCCACATTCTCCGGCATCACCGTGAGGCCACCGGCATGAAGCGGTTGTGCCTGGCGGGGGGGGTGGCCCACAACTGCACGATGAACGGTAAGCTGCTGTATTCAGGGCTTTTCGAAGACATTTTCGTGCAACCCGCGTCTCACGACGCTGGCTGCGCATTGGGAGCTGCGCTGATAGTCTCTAACGAGATGGGCCGCCCCGCGCCGTGTGAGCGACTGCAGGGGGTCTATTGGGGTCCTGATCTCGGGAGCGAGCGCGCCGTGCAACAGGAACTGAATGCATGGGCCGGACATCTCGAGGTTGAACGCTCTGATGACGTGGCAAGCAGTGCAGCCGACTGGATCGCCAACGGCGCCGTGATCGGCTGGGTGCAGGGTCGTTCGGAGTTTGGGCCACGTGCGCTGGGCAACCGCAGCATTCTTGCCGACCCTCGGCCCGCCGCAAACAAGGACCGGATCAATGCGATGGTCAAGAAGCGCGAAGGCTATCGGCCCTTCGCGCCATCTGTGCTGGAGGAGGATGCGAGCGAATTTTTCGACCTCCCGGACGGTAGGCACGAATTTCCATTCATGAATTTCGTCGTTCGCGTGCGTGACTCAAAGCGCGCCTTGCTCGGTGCCATCACGCACGTCGACGGTACCGCTCGCCTGCAAACAGTATCGCGCAACGCCAATCCCGCGTACTGGGAGGTCATCAATGCGTTCAAGAAGCGCACAGGCACTCCAATTCTGCTCAATACGTCCTTTAACAACAATGCCGAACCGATCGTGGATTCGGTTGCAGACGCGATTGCCACCTTTCTGACGACAGAGCTGGATGGACTTGTGGTCGGGCCCTTCCTGGTAAAAAAGCGGGCTGCAACGCTGCAGGATTGGACTGCGCTTGCGGTTTCGTTGCCGCCCTATGTGTCCCTCCATCAAACCCGCGCTTACAAAGCGCCAGATCGTCGGGAGACTCACTGCGAGATCAGCACGACCCACTTCAGCAGTGACAGTGTACGAATTTCACACGACTTGTTTAATCTGCTGATGCGGATTGAGGGCGAAGCCGTGTTGGGAGATCTCCTCAATACAATTGCGCCGGATCAGGCTAAGCGTGAAGCTCTGATGGAGGGCCTGCGACGGCTGTGGGAGCAGCGCCTCGTTCGATTGCATCCCTCACAAGCTGCTCGCATGGATCAAGACTGCGATCAAACGCTGGACCAGCATAACAGGCTCTCAGCGTGATAGAGGTGCCGCTATCCAAGCTCGGCGAATAATGGTGTTCATCGATGCCGCCTGCCACCTCACCGCTGGCAGGCAGTCGACTTCATCACAGGGTTGATTCGTCCACTTCACCTTGGACGACCGGACGCGCAGAAAAAAGCGGCTGCGGCGGGTCCTTGCTAGCGACCGTGATGCGGGACCACAGCGACAGGGCGTGCCCGAGACGGTCAATGCGGCCGGCGGTGTCGTCGCCGGCGGCGACGGTCGCATTCAGGATCAGCATCGACCAAAGAGCGAGGCCACTGCCGTTATGCTCCGAGATCTGGGGACGGCGGCTTGGCGATCACCGTCTACTCGGCGTTGCCGAACTCACTGCATGCGAGACCGTGACGAAGCCCTTCACATTGCGGGTCGGGACATAGCTGGCTTTCTTGGCGCGCTACCATCGCTAGAGATGCAGACTTCGCCCAACAGCTCCTGCTGGAGCGCGGCTTGGATCTGATGGCAGAATTCTTGCGGAGACGCGGACAAAGTGGGGAGCACTCCAACCTACACACGCGTCACTGGGCTATCAGTGTTGACCGTATAATTTTCGGAATGGCAATGGCATATTTTACAAAGCACGACGGCAATCAAATTATATACCGCAGCTGGGAAGAGCCGGAACAGTCAAGCGCAAGGATGAGAATTTTGGTCCTCAAGCTTGATCATGTCGGCGACTTTTGGATGTCTCTAGGGCCTCTAAAGGACCTTCGTCAGCGTTTTGCGCATGCCCACATTACGCTGGTGGTGGGAAGCTGGAACATCGCTACTGCAAAACAGTTCGACCTCGCCGACGATCACGTTGCTTTTGACTTTTTTCCTCGCAACCCAGAAGTCAAAACGCGCAAAGAAGCCGCGGACATAAGGCCGCTGCTGACCGGCGAGTTTGATCTTGCCATTGATATGCGTGTTCCGGAAGAAACAAGGCCGATCTTGCTTGAAGTTCCCGCCAGGCACCGTGCGGCGATAGTTGATCCGTACAGCATGCATCAGATCGATATTGCGATAGCGCCATTCAATCTGAAACTGCGCAGAACCATTTTCTACAAGCTGGTCCAAAAAATAGGGCTTGCTAACAAAATCCCCCGTAGATGGCTTGATTGGTTCATTGACCGTAAGCAGGTGCGTCTCCAGCATGTGTCAGAAATCCTCCTCTTTCTGGTCGCAAAGGCAGCTGCCTATTTCGAAAGCGGAGCGGGTCACCCACAGAATTCGACTACAGGCAATGCCCCGATTGTCGTGGCTCCGTTCTCCAATTCCAGCCTGCGAGATTGGCCGATTGAAAGTTTTGGCAAAGTTGTCGCTGCTCTTTCGACCCGTGGTGAGGTGGTCCTCGTTGGCCGTGGCGAATGCCTGGAAGCGCTTGAGGAGGTTGCGAAGATAGCTAGGGAACGTGGGGCCGCGAACATTCGGACGGCTGTCGACTTGTCAGAATTGGAATTCAATTGTCTCGTGAATTCGGCCGCCCTCGTCGTTTCGAACAATTCAGGCACCGGCCATGTCGCTGCCCAGCTTGGCCGCCCTACTATCGGCATTTTCACGGCGTCACATCTACCGGAGATTTGGGGGTTTCGAGGTCCCTTGGTCAGCATGCTTATGAGTGTTATTGAATGTCGCGGATGTGGTCTGGACCAAGTGCGGCATTGTCCGGTCAAAGTCCGATGCAAGTTCGACATCACGCCGGATCTCGTGATTGCCGAGGTAAACGCCTTGATGAATCATTGTAAGGGTACGGCACAAACTTAGTGGCTCGCGGTCACCACAACCGCGATTGCCCAGCCCTTGTCGCTGATTCAATCGCTACAATCATCTAAAGGCCGAAATTCAGAATCGAATCGACTTGTTCGAAGGACCGCAGTGGCGATGTCACATTGGCCGACAGGTGGCATAGAGCGGCGCCTGAGAATGAAAGTGCCGCCGCCCAGGCTTCATAGCCGTTCCTCCTTTGTGGCGTGACGGCCCGAAAGTCGCCATCGCGTCAGATGTTCATCAGCTTCGGGATAGCCGGGGCTCGTCCGGCGACAGTCATGGCAGCGACTTCGCTTCTGGACCCGCTCATCCGGCCGCCAAAAACAAATGCGCTTTCTAAGCCGTAATTGATCCGCCGGAGCTGACCAAAGCCACCTTGCTCTGGGTTGCGGCAATGGCGACTGGGGCGAGAAGCCGAGAAGAACCGATGCGGCGAGAAATCCTGAGACCATCCGCCACGAGACGTCGCCAGGGAACGTAGTATTGCGTTCCGCGTTACACTAACGTATATACGTCCGCAGCACAGGAGCGCGCCATGGCCACCACACCCACCAGGAAGGAAGCACCCGTCTCGATGCGGTTTCGCGACGATGATCTCACCATCATCGACCGCGGCGCGGAGCTGCTCGGCCTGTCGCGCACGGAGTTCATGCGGCGCGCCGCGCTGCACGAGGCGCAGGCGGCCATCCTCAACGAAACCGTCATCCGCGTGTCCCCGGAAGCCTATGACGCCTTCATGCAGGCGATCTCAGCCCCGGCCGCTGCGCCCCCGGCGAAGGCGGCCGAGCGGCTGCGTCGGTCCCCGCCCTGGGACCGCTAGGTGGCGCTTTCAGGCATCGAACTCCTCGACCACGCACACCGCCTCGACAGCTTCGATTGCGGCAAGCCGGCGCTCAATGCTTGGCTGGCCGGCTTCGCGCGAACGAACCAGGCCCGCGGGTTTACCCGCGTCCTGGTCGTTCACGACGAGGGAACAGTCGTCGGGTATTACGGCCTCGCGCCGGGCGTGATCCAGCCAAATAGCGCACCGCGCGCCATCCGCACCGGACGCCCGCCCGATCCGATCCCCTGCCTGCTGATCGGACAACTCGCCATCGACCACCGCTATGCCGGACAAGGCGTCGGTAGCGGCTTGGTCAAGGACGCGCTGTATCGCTGCGTCGCCGGCGCCGACATCGTCGGCGGCCGCGCGGTGGTGGTGCGGGCGATCGACGCCGAGGCAGAGCGCTACTGGCAGAGCTGGGGCTTCATTCCCGCGCGGGACAATCCGTCGGTGCTCATGCGCTCGATCCAGGACGTGAGCCTCTGGCTGGCCGACAAAGGCCACTAGCTCCGCGCGCGTAGCGCCTCCGGAAGCGGCAGGTCTGCGCGCCGGCCTGCCGCCGACCGGGCTCTAGTTGCGGCGTCCCGCCGCTCCCCGAGCCGGCTTCGCCGTCTCGGCGTTCGGGTGACCCCTCACGCAGGGCCAGAGGGAGACGGCGGTCAGAGCGAGGGAGCCCTGGAGAGAAGGGAAAGTCATGATGTCGATGATATTCATAGG
Organism: Mesorhizobium sp. M0296; assembly: GCF_040321675.1. Lineage (NCBI taxonomy): Bacteria > Pseudomonadati > Pseudomonadota > Alphaproteobacteria > Hyphomicrobiales > Phyllobacteriaceae > Mesorhizobium > Mesorhizobium sp. M0296. Next base: position 127,044 of record NZ_JAMYRZ010000016.1, on the reverse strand, counting down.
GGGTTCACGCGAGATATTTGAGCTGACGGAACCTGCCATCGCTCGGATCCGCCCAATCGTTGTTGCCGTGCACGGCGTGCTGATTGGCGACGCGTCTGGAGCCGATGCCGAGGCGCAGGGCCTGCTCGCGGGCTACGGCTACAAACATGTCGGGGTCTTCCATGCGGCCAAGGAACCCCGCAATGATCTGGGCGACTGGGCTGCCTACCGGGTCCCGTCTCCTAAAGGTGCTAGAGGATACTGGATCTACGCCGCCAAAGACCGGGAGATGGCGCGCGCCGATTTTGGGATGATAGTCTGGGACGGCGCATCACCCGGCACGGCCGTCAACGTGCTTCGGCTCGCCATGGCGAACAAGCCGAGGTCATCTACGATCTGGCCAGGGGCAGCATGGCGACTACGCACCATGTCGTAGACTGGTGCGCCATTGCTCCGCGATGCCGGTCCAGACATTCGGCGCGCCAAGCCGAAGCCCGCATGACGCGAGGCGAGCGCCTGGCGTTGCCGGGATGATGTACGCGCGGTCCCGGCGGGTCCAACGCGATAGGCTTGATCCGGCCCCGCGCCCCCAACTCCACTTGTATGAACGGCCGGGGCCGGCCCTTTTCGAAACCGGCTCACCGCCGCGTGGCATTGTGCAGGATGATTGTCTTGACCCGTCTCGCATCTGAAGCGGGTGCAAGCCTGCCGCACATGCCGCTGCTTGGTCATGCGAGGCATCGCTACCGTGGGGCGTGGCGTTCGCCGATCTCCAAACCGCTGTGCCGCCATACCGAACACGCAAGGCGGTTTAACCGCCAGGCTGCTGTTCAAGGTATTAACGACGCAGGCGGCATGACCGGAGAGACTGGCGGGGTAAGCAGCTTCCATCGATCCGGCGGCATTGCGGATGTGGCTGGCGATGGCGGCCTGAGTTCTTGTCCATCTGCCGCATAGCGGGTGGTCAGATGCTGGTCGCGTTTCCGGCGAGCCGAAGCATTTGTCTCTCAAGGTCACCCGTTGGAAATCCAGCACCAGCGGCTTGTCGGGACAAGATAGTTGCTATTGGGATTTGGCCGCCGCAACCGCGAGCATCGCTTCTCCCATCCCATTGACGCCTCGGGCATTCAGCATTTCACCAGCGTTCTGAATGTCGCGCACCTCTTTGTTCTGGCTGAGTTTTGATTTACCAACCAGGCTGGTGATCTCGATTTCCAGGGCGACGATCGCCTTCACCATCGTGTCAATGAAGTCCTTCGGCGCGTCGCCCATCTTCCACGGGGCAGGCTGCGAGGCTTCATGCATGTGAGTGAGCTTCGCCACGTTACGGCGCACATAGCGCTCATCATCCCGGACAGTGATGCGTCCGTGGGCGTGGACGACGAGATAGTTCCACGTCGGCGCCTGGTTATGGAATTCATGCTTGCTTGGACCAGTTCGGCGAGATGTAAGCGTCAGACCGTCGAGCTCGTCCCGGACCGCATGGCGCTACGGCGCCACCTCCAGCCCGGCGAGACAGTCGTCATTGTCCGTGAGGGTGACCGCCCCTCTATGGTGAGAATATTGATCGCCGGCAACTTATGGCGCCTGCCGACCTCAAATTCGTTGAAGTCGTGCGCCGGCGTGATCTTGACCGCGCGGCTGCCTTTCTCCGGATCAGAATACTCGTCCGCCACCACCGCGATCCTGCGGCCGACGATCGGCAGAGGATGAGGTTCTTGCCGACAAGATGCCGGAAACGCTCGTCGTCGGGATGCACCGCCGACCGCCATATCGCCCAGCATCGTCTCCGGGCGGGTCGTCGCCACGGTGATGAAGGTTTTAGGATTTTCCGGATCCAAAACCTCGCCCTCGACGGGGTAGCGGAAATGCCAGAGATTGCCGTTGACCTCCTGCTGTTCGACCTCAAGGTCGGACTCGCGGTCAAGAGCTTCGGGTCCCAGTTGACAAGCGCTTGTCCTTGTAGATCAGGCCTTTCCTTGTAGAGCGTGACGAACACTTCGAGCACCGCCCTGGACAGGCCCTCGTCCATGGTGAAACGTTCTCGGCTCCAGTCGGCCGAGGCCCCAGCCGCTTCAACTGGTTGAAGATCGCGCCGCCGGATTCGGCTTTCCACTCCCAGACTTTCTCAATGAACTCGTCGCGCGTCAGGTCACGGCGGTGGATCTGCTTCTCCATAAGCTGGCGCTCGACCACCATCTGCGTGGCGATGCCGGCGTGATCCATGCCGGGCTGCCACAGCACGTTCTTGCCGCGCATGCGCTCGAAGCGCACCAGAATGTCCTGCAGCGTGTTGTTGAGCGCATGGCCCATGTGCAGCGAGCCAGTGACGTTCGGTGGCGGGATGACGATGGTGAAGGCTTCCGCGCCCTCCTCGGCGCCTGCGCCGACACGAAACGTCTTTTGAAGCGTATTATGTTTTTTGTGCATAGACCAACGAGTTGAACGGCGGCCCCATAAATCGCCGATGTGATAGGTCGGGCGAAGGCGTCCACCAGCTCGTACTTGTCAAGACGATGCCACCCTTGATCTTGCACCCGCCTCCGATACCAGCGATGCGCTGCGTCGTACGCTCATGCCTGTCAGGATGGGATGGGCGCTGCTAGCACCGTGGCAGTTTGACAACCCGGCCATCGGGGCGGTAGCACCGTCCAAGGCCAAGAGTCGCAGGGCAGACCGCACCCCATCGGGCTGCGCGACCCAGACCAGCTGACGCCCAACTGGCACACTCATCGCGCATCAGCACCGTGGATGCGACATCTACTTTGTTGCGAGCGCGATATCGGAACTTGGTTGTGACGCAGCTGTGCGTAAGCGCACCGCTGTCAGCGAGAGAGTGAGTGAAAGAACTACGTGGTGGAGGTGAGAAGTCATGCGGCGTCAAGATTCCCCGCCCTTTGCGGCAAACACACTGATCCCTCTTCAGAATCCGGTCTTTCGTTCGATCTGGACAGCCACGCAGATATCCAGCCTTGGCTGGCTGGTGCAGAGCGTGGCTATAAGCTGGCTTATGGCAACGATTTCAGCCTCCGATCTGATGGTTGCGCTCGTGCAGGCTGCATCGACACTGCCCGCCTTCTTCTTGTCGATCCTTGCTGGAGCGATTGCAGACAGCTTCAGCCGCCGCGGCGTGATGCTTGCCGGACATTGCCTGATCGCACTGGCATCCACGGCGCTGGCTCTCTCTGTTGGACTGGGCTTTGTCAGTCCATGGCTGATCTTGGGACTGAGTTTCTTGGCGGGATGCGGCTTTGCCTTGAATGATCCAGCCTGGCACGCCTCGGTCGGCGACATCCTGGAAAAGCGCGACATACCCGCTGCAGTGACGCTGATGTCGGTGGGGTACAACGTGGTTCGGAGTATAGGACCGGCGCTGGGCGGTGTAATTTTGGCTTTGCTGGGCCCCCTTACGGCTTTCGCCTTCGCTGCGCTGACCGACCTGGTCCCGTTGAGCGCTGTGCTGCGCTCCAAGTGGCAAGTTCGCTCTTCGCCTCTTCCGCGCGAGCGGATGACGACGGCCATTCATGATGGCATGCGCTTCACGGCAATCTCCTCGGAGATCAGAGTGGCGATCGTGCGCGCAACCCTGTTCGGGCTGTCAAGCATCTCGATCCTTGCTCTGCTCCCCCTCGTGGTTCGCGACCAACTGGCGGGGGGGCCAATTGTTTACGGCGTCCTGTTAGCCGGCTTCGGCACAGGCGCCTTCATCGCGGGCATTGGCAATAGCTACTTCAGACGCATCACGTCCCAAAATCGATTGATCACGCTCGCATCCGTTGCTTGCGCAACGTGTTGCCTTTTACTGGCTCTCACATCATCGGTGGCTGTAGCAGCGATCGCGCTTGCAATCGCTGGCGCAGGCTGGGTTGTCACCTGGACCGGAACCGACGTGTGTGTGCAGTTGGCAAGCCCAAGGTGGGTCGTTGGTCGCACCCTGTCGATCTATTACGCCCTGACCTACGGCGGCATGGCAGCGGGCAGCTGGATCTGGGGTGCTGTCGCGCAGTACTATTCCCTGACGTGGGCTTTGGAAGGTGCTGCAGCGGCGCTGTTGCTGGTTGCAGCTGTGGGAAAGCTATTGCCGGTACGGCTATGGGAGGAATCGGATCAAGGGGCCTTCGACTTCAGGCCACCAGAACTGGCCCTCGATTTGAAGCCCAGGAGCGGCCCGATCGTGATCAAGGTGGAGTACTCGATACCCGAGGAGAATATCGAGGAGTTTCTGAGCTGCATGCGCGAAAGGCGGCGCGTTCAGAGCCGTGCCGGTGCGCGGGACTGGACCCTCCAGCGCGATCTTCAGAACTCGACTCTTTGGACCGAGACATTCCGCACGCCGACATGGACGGACTATCTTCGTCTAAACCATCGGCTAACGGTGACTGACAGGGAGGTAGGCGAGCGCCTTGCCGCTCTGCAGGTCGGTGATTCTCCTCCTCGTCTCTCACTTTCGATCGAGCGGTCGACAAGCCCCGCCCCCGGCAGCCAAGTCCAGCCCGTGCCCTTTGTATCGCGCCCGTAAGGAAACCAGTAACTTTTCTGGGTTCGGACACGGGAATGGCCGAGACCTACTCCTTCTTTCGTCGGGTCTGCCCGGATTGCCATACGTTGCAGCCGGTTAGGCGAGCATGAGGATTTGTGTGGCACGTATGTCCACCACGGGCCCATGTCCAGCCCCACCGCTGCCATCAGATCGGCTTGGGCACGGGTTCAGGTCGCCTGTCCCCCGGCATCGTGGCGAGCAGCGCGAGCAAGGGGGCGGAGGGGTCTCCCCGGTCTGCACGGAGCGAAGCGGGCAGACGGAGGAATCCGCCAGCGGCGACTTGCAGGGAGAGGGCCGCGCGCCTCTTTCCCTCCCTCACAAAACGTGCCGCCAAGCACGTTCACGTCGGCGCAGCCGTGCCGCAGAGCCGGCCGCAACAAAGAAGGCCCGCAAGGCGGAAGCATCGAAATGTCCGCCAGCGGGACCAATTCAGTTCGGTGCTGGAGAAAGCGGTTCAACAGGGCGGCCATGGGAGCGCCAGCATAGCGCCGCTGTCAGGCGCGATGCGGACCGACAGCCCCGGCGAAGGGCGCTGATTCATCGACCGAAATTGGATCGGGTCATAATCCATGAATTTTTCACGATGCTTCAGCACGCGCGTGGATTTGTGCATTTAACTGCAGCGTCCAGGTGGTCCGGTGGAAGCGCACCCGGGGCATCTTGGAACTTATTTGATGCAGCCATCCAGGACTGCTGCATTGCCACAGCAATGGTCACAACCTGCTAGGGTCCGGACCCATAAAGGGATTGAACGAAGCCGCTGACGCGTCATTTGGTGCGTGGGTTTGCGGATGACGCTTCTGTTTTGAAGGATTGCGGCTGTTGAAGCGCAATCTTGAGAACAGGAGTTTGAGATGGCCGAGTTGAGCCCTCTTCGCCGACGCATGATCGAGGACATGACGATCCGCAATCTGTCGCCGGCCACCCAGCGATCCTACGTGCACGCGGTGGCCAAGTTTTCGCGATATTTCGACCGCCTCGCCGGACCGGCGCGGCCTGGAGGACGTTCGCGCCCGGCCTCGACTCCAGATGCCGCAATGACCGTCGCGGCCCGGCGCGATTGATCGGGTCTCATGCCCAAAGCTGCCTCGGTGCCCAGTAGCGGCACCGCATGGCCCCACCCAGGCGCTGCGCCAGTAAAGCGTCGGCGAGCCAGCATCCGACGGTGCGTTCGAAGCGATCTCATTCGGCGGCCATGATCGCGCACGTCAACATGCCGCAGCCGAAAGCTGCCGAAGCTCGTCTGGCCAGGTCGCTGACCGCCTCGTCGTCGCGGGCGACGACCGAAATCTTCCCCACCGCAGCGAGGTTTCTCCCGTTAGAAGATCCTCAGCGGGATGGGCTGCCAGTTCACGCCCGGCCAACAGCATCCGGCCCGCAGGGCCGACCTCGTCTCCCGGTCGTGTGAGCAGAAGAACATCGCGAAGTGCGGCTTCATCCTCGAGGCCGCGAGCCTGCTTCGCCGTACCACGGCCGCCGAAAGCCCTAGGCGCTGTCACCAGGCGCCAGCCCACCTCTCTAGCTGGCGGACCATCTCATCGAGCGCGCCGATGGCCGCACCGTCAGTGATTGCAATGTCCTCAATGCGCCGCAACTGTTTGGGTCGGGGGCAGCCCTGCGCAACTAGGCCGGCACCGCCGTCGTCGGCGCGGCTTCCGTGGCACCGGGAAGAGTGCCGTGGTGGCGCAGGAGGGTTTTGGCTCAGAACCATGGAACACGATGAATCATCGCGGCGCTTTTTTGTAGAGCGAACGATAAGTCTTGCACGACCAGCCATTTATCCCTCGCGAGATCAAATGCCGCGGGCAATTAGCAGGCGAACTCCGTCCGGACTGAGTACCTGTTTCAACGCGGGCAAAAGAAGTTGTGTAGCCATGTCACGAAATGCTTGGTCCGCTTCTCTGCCGGCCGATGGTCCATGAAATCCCCTCTGCACGCACGACGCCGGAAACCTCCTTGCCGATATGATGCTCAAGCACCGGCCGCCATGGCACCAGCGTGAACTCGCGCGATTTCTCGATGACAGCGTATTTTCCGCCGGCGAGCTCGACGGAGCGGCGGAGCGTGCCTTCTATTCGATCTCCACTCTGGGCTTCAGAATAGGGCAGACCGAGTTCGTTCGACAACTGGCCGGCCACGCGGTTCAACTCGCGTTGGCGCAGCATCGAAAGCATGTTGGCGCGATAGACGATCCGGTCCTGCTCTTCCCGAGCAAGACCTTGCGCAATCAGCCACTGCCGTCGGCGGCCTTGCGCCTCTCGGACATCGCGGCCGAAACCAGAGCTGTGCAAGGCCTCCGGTATGTCGGAAACCAGCTCTCGATCGAGCCAGGTGGCGCCGTCGAAGCTGACTTGTTGTTCCAGCGGCGTCGATGAGAGCTTGTCAACCGTGACAGGCTCGGCCCCGGCCCGCTGACGCTCGTAGTCAGACACACGGTCGAGATGATCCGGTGCGACGATCCAGGTGCCGTCCGGCTCGCGCTCGACACGACCGGTCGCCCGGCGGATCGCCTCCAGTCGCCGCACGTGCGTTTCGGCAAAGCGTTCGGTGGCCGACGGGTCATGCTTGAGATGGATATCGATGCTGTAGCGCCCGTCATGGGCCGTGGCGATCTCGGCAATTGTGCGGTCGACTTGCCTTGGCCCGGTGTCCCTCGGCGTGACCCGCACTATGCAGCCCTCTGGCGTCGGTTGGGTGGCCTCGCCTTTGCCGATATCAACATAGTGGCTTTTGCCGTCCACGCCGTCGACGACGAGGTAATGGCGGTCAGTGATTTCGTCGGCCAGGCCGCGCGCAACGATGCGGCCGACGACAGGCTGCATCTGCTCTGCAGATCGATCATGGACAACATAGTCGGCGGCACTGCGGGCGAGCCCCTTGCCGGTCAGTTCGCGGTGCATGGTCTTGATGATGTCGCCCCGCTCGCCTGTGCGGCGCAGCGTCGCTTCAAGCTCGCCATCAAGGCGCCAGCGGCCCGAGCCGACTTCCTCAGCCAGACCCATCCGCTCGAGCTTGCGCAGGCGGCCCTGGTGCAGCGTCTGGCGAAACGTGTTTCGGCGGGCCGGTGAGACATGCCCCTCATCGTCGCGCATGCGGAGCAGCTGCCGATCGATGCTGGTGAAGCGTTCCCGCTCCATTTCCTGGCGCAGGCGTTGCTCGATCTCGCGGTCCGTTCTCGGGCCAAGGTCGAGGCTGACCAGCTCGGCCGCCCGTTCACGGATGCCAGACGAGATGTAGTCTCGCGCGATGACAAGATTTTCGCCGCGGTCATCCTTGCCGCGGACGATAATATGGGTATGCGGATGACCAGTGTTGAAATGATCGACAGCGACCCAGTCGAGCTTTGTGCCGAGGTCTTCTTGCATCTGCGCCATGAGGCGCCGCGTGAGCGGCTTGACGTCGTCATACTCGATGCCGTCTTCAGGTGCGACGATGAAGCGGAACTGATGCCGGTCGCCATCGGCACGATCGATGAAGGCCTTGCCATCAACGCGGTCGCTGTCGGCGCTATAGAGCTCGCCAGGCTCGCCTTCGCGGGTGACGCCGTCGCGCTGGAGGTAGCGAAGGTGTGCACGTGCCCCGTCAACACCCTTGCCGGCCAGCTTGACGATACGCGCCTTGACGACGGTGCGCCGCTGCCGAAACGCCGCGTGGGGGTCGCGCGCTCTGAGAACGGCGGCAGCAGCCCCGCCGCGCCCCGCCCGGCTTCCGATGAAGCGGCCACGGCGACCGCTGCCGCCGCCGGCTCGGTTGATCGCGGCGCGGATCTGGCCGGCGAAACGCTTGCCTGCCTTCGAGCCGCGCGATCCGATTTTGCCCAGGCTCGGCTTGAACTCTTCATCCTGCATTGAGCCTCCTAGCAATCTTGAGCAGAATCAAAGCTTTGTCGGCAGAAGCTCTCCTGACGCTGAAGGCAGCCTCCATGAAAAACGATGTGCAGACAAAGACTTCGCCGCCTCCAGGAGGCGATGCCTTTATCTTGCCTTCCCGGACCTGCCTCCCTGCCCCGCCCGACCCACGGTACCCCTGCCCTCACCTGCGATCCGGCCGGCCTGGCCTTGCTCGCTCCGATCCGAGCGGCACCACAATTTGGCCATTCGGATCGGTCGCGGAAACACCGTTTCGCAGGAAAAACAGCGACTGCCCGGACGGGATTTCCGGCGCTTTTCCGGAACGGGATTTGCCGGTGAACGCGTCCATGTCGGCGGCCGCGATCCCCGCCGCCTTGAGCTCTTCCAGATACGAAACCGTCTCGCTGGGCAGCGGTCGCCCACGCTGCAAATGCTGTTCGTAGCGGTCCGGCCCAGCGTTATAGGCGGCAAACAGGCCGGGAAAGCCGAAGCGGTCATACATGGCGCGCAGATAGGCAGTGCCTGCCAGAATGTTATCGCGAGGGTCGTGCGGATCGGCTCCCAGGCCAAGCTCTGCGCGCATCTCCTCGTAGGTGCCGGGCATCACCTGCATGAGGCCAATGGCGCCGGCGTGTGAGGCGATCGGCCGTCCGTCCAGCATTGTCTGCCCCCGGCTTTCGGCATCCATGACGGCATAAATCCAGGGCTGTGGAATGCTGAAACGCCGGCTTGCTTCGGCTATCAAGTGCTGCCATCGTTGGAGCTGCGGACCACGGGAGATGGCGGCCGGCTGAGCGTCGGTCGCGGCGGAACAGGCGCATGGCGCTATCGCGATCATGCCGAGCATCAGGAGGGTTACTCGGTCCATAGCGGCACGAGCCTCCCGGCAATATTTTCGGCCGGCACCGGCCCGAAATAGCGGCTGTCGAAGGAGCGGTTTCTATCGTTGCCGAGCAGGAAAAACTCGTCGGCGGCGAGCTTGCGGCAGGCATTCCACCAAGATAGCGGACGGTGCTGCGTGTCGGTTGCCAGCCGGCGCGCGACGATCTCGCCGCCGATGATGATGGCGTCGCCGAAGGCGCAGACATGCTCGCCAGGCAGCGCGGCAAGGCGCTTGACCAGCGGCACATTGCTGGGCAGATAGAAGCGTTCGGCGGCGAGATCGGCGACTGGTTTTGGCGGGCGGACGAGCACCAGATCGCCACGAGCCGGTGATCCGGACGCAAGGCGATAGAGGCCGACCGGCGCACTGGCCGAGGCGTTCCAGACCAGCCAGGGCGATGGGTTGTCGAAAGCGGCGAAGCCGATCAGGCCGAGGCCTATTGTGGCCACGGCGATCGTCTTGCGCGCCCGAATGCGCCGCAGATGGCTGCCGATCAGACGGATGGTGGGACGCCGGCTCATGAGCGGCCTCCCTCACCGGCCGAGCCGGAATCGTGGCCGCCATCCTCGGACCGGGTCTCCTGCGCGCGTCCCTTCGACCAGTCGTCGAGCTCGTCGATGTGATAGCGGACGTAGCGGCCGTGCTTACGGAATTGCGGGCCACCGCCCTTGAGCCGCATCTTCTCCAGCGTGCGCTGGGATAGCCCGATATAGAAGGCGGCCTGCGCGGTGTTGAGAAACGGACTGCCCTTCTTCGCGCGGGCCGCGCGTTCGTTTTCGTCGTCCATGATGGTCCTCGTTTCGCTACGGACAAGCGAAGGCGAGGATCGGCGAGCGAGATCGTTTCGGGGACGGGCGAAGAGTGGGGGGCGAGTTTTCGCCGCCCCCTCCCGAAAGAGCCCCGCGCCGGTTGCGGCGCGGGGCTCGAGGCTGGCGGTTCAGTCGACCGGGTTCCAGATGATGGCGTATGTGTCGTCGTCATCCTGGCCGGCGGCGCGGCCGAGATTGGCGTAGAGCTTGCGCGGGCCGAACTCCGGGGCGGCAATCGACAGGCTCACATAGTCCTTGCCGGAGGTCTCGCCGGTGCGGATCCAGCCGGCCCCTACTTCGACCCCTTGCGTCAGCACCCGAAAGTCGGGATGGGTGTCGGCGCTCTTTGCCTGATTGGGCACGATGTCGATGTCGGCGCGGACGCTGAGCGTCTTGAGCTGGCCCTTGTAGCCGCCGTTTTGCTGTTTGGTGACGTATCCGATCGCGGTCATTTTTAGTCTCCTTTTGGTGCTCGCCGGGGACCATTCCCCTGCGATGGCGGACCGTGATGGGCGCGTCCGGACCGCCGGAACCGGGACGGCCGCAGCGATAGCGGAGGACCCGAGCGGACAGCTTTTTTGAAGCGAAGCGGCGCGAGGAAGCCGCCGCAGGCGGCGGGGAAAAAAGCTGCTGGCGAGGGTTTCGGGCGGGCCGGATCCGCCCATAGGTCGTCAAGCCAGCCGCAGGGGAATGGTCCCTGAGACACATGGAGACAGGTGACGCGATCGGCGGCACAACTAACACGCGGCGATGCAGGGCGCCGGCTGCGCGGGCTCTGTCGCCAACCGGATCGGACAATTGGCCCCATGCGCCTGGCGGCTCAGCAAGCGACCCGGCGTGGTGCAGGGCTGCCGAAATCGGGGCGAGTTGGCGTTGGGATTTCTCGCGCGCGGCATTGGCTCGACAAGACGACCAATCGGCAGCCGGCGCGGCCCGGAGCGGCGCGCGCGACCTGAGCGGCGGTAATCGAGAGAACCGCCGCTCGGGCCCTGATCGACTATTCGCGGACGAACAGCGGCTGCACTTGTGACCACTGATCGGCGGTGCGGAAGCCGCCGCGGCTGGTGTAGCTTTCGGCCGGGAATTTCATCCAGCGCGGCAGCCAGGTCTCGACCTTCTGGCGGCCATTCTCGCCCGCCAGGAAGTCGCGGATTATCTTCTTTTGCGTCTTGACCTTCTCGGCGACATTGCCGTCCGCGACCAGCTTGCCGCCGATCTCGGCCAGCATCGAATTGGCGATTTCCTTATCGCGCAAGAGGTCGAAGAAGGCATCGTCCGGTTGCCACCATGTGCCCATTTCGACGTTCAGATGGTTGCCGAGCGCCTCGATGACGGCGCTGCCGGCTGCAAGCGTCTCGGCCATGACAAGGGTGAGAACGCGCATGACATCGTCGTCGCACAGCGCCAAGAGGCGCGCGAACACGCCGGCAATAGTAAAGGCGTCGCCATTGCCGCCGGCGACCACGCCATCCTCATCCGGTGATCCGAGCAGGGCCAATACCTCGCGCCGCTTTTTGCCGAATGCGGCTTCAGCCTTGCAGCCGGCAAGGCTGGCAGTCACCGTCTCGTTGGCTGCGCGCTGCGGCTCGGGGCGCACCTGCCACAGGCCGGAACCGGTGATGGCGTGCGCCACCACGAGGCGCAGCGCCACGGCGGGATGGTCGAGCATGGCCGCACGCACGGCAGCATGGCGATGCAGATCGACATAGTTCTGCATCGGGCCGGTGAGTTCGGGGCGCGGCGGCTTGGCGGCTGTTTCTTCTTGCTCACCGCCCTCGCGGGCGCGGCGGACTTGCTTGTGTGACAGCCAGCCCTCGTGACACTCGACCTCGCCGCGATACGTGACCGCGATGAAGACCTTGCCGCCCTTCTTCTTCGGGGTCTTCTCGTGGTCCCATGCGTGGAAATACTGGCCCGGCTCCAGCAGCACCACCTCGCTCCAGCCGTCGTTAAGATAGGTGTCGCGTCTGGCGGCAATCGCTTCGTTCTGCTTTTGCCAGAACAGGTCGGCATCGGCGAAATAGCTGTCCTCGCCGAACAGGTCCGAGGTGATCAGGCCGGGATATTCGTCGATGGCAAACAGCGCCACCTTGGTGGCAATCGACTGGCCGCCGAACAGCCATTGCTTCAATTGAAAGCCACGCGGCGCGTATTGATCGGGATCGGCACAGAGTGCCAGCCAGTCCTTCTGCTGCGCCTTGGACGCCATGGTGAGATGGCGCACCGTCTCGACGTCGATCTCCTCGCGGCGATAGGCTTCGCGGATTTTGGGCAAGAGGTCGCCAAGCGCCAGAATGCGTTTGACCTTCAGGTCAGTGATGCCGAAGGTCGCAGCGATGTCTGGAACGGTGCGGCCTTGCCTGACGAGCCGCGAAAACGTCTCCCATTGCGAGACTTCGTCAGGATCGAGGCGGGCGAGGTTTTCGATCAGCGAGGCTTCCAGCGCATCGGCGTCGTCATCGTCCTCCATGATGGCGCAGGGCAAGGGATCGCCTTCGCCGCGCTCGTCGGCAAGCGATTTTGCGGCGAAATAGCGCCGCCTGCCGGCGACGATCTCGAAGGTTTCCGGCTGGCCGTTGGGCCGCACAAGGAGAGGCACCAGCACGCCGCGCGCACGCACGGATGGCAGGATGTCGGATATGTCGGGCGCGCGTTTTCCATGGCGCATGTTGAGCGCGGAAATGTTGAGCTGATCCAAGGGGATGTGGGCAAGCTGCATGGTTACTCTCCTTCGCTTTGGTTAAGGTTGTCCCCGCCGCAGAGGCCGACGGCCGGCGCGCGGGACGGTTTTTGCGCCTATCGGCGCTGCTGTTCCGCCGTGTCGGACGGAAGCTCGGAATGGGGCTTTGAAAGGGCGTCTGCTGCCTGCCGCAGAAGTCGCTCGGCCTCGGTGATGTGGCCGCAAATGCGGGCGGCTTCGGCATAGGCGGAGAGCGGATAGCGCGCCTGGAAATGCAGGTCGCGCTCGATGCCGAGGCCAAGCGGACCTTTTGCGGATGCAAGCTCGGCCAGACTGACGCTGCCGAGTTCGGGGAAGCCGAAGCCGAGATCGCAAAGACCGAACAGCGTGTCGCCATCGGCGTCGAGTTCGCTCAGAAGCCACGTCGCGGCACCTGTCGGATCGAACAGTTTCACAACGGGAAAATGGTCGATGTCGGCGTCGGCGGCGCTATTGGCGAGCAGTCGTGCGCGCAGTGGATCGGTGATCAGGATCATGGAAAGACTCCTTGTCAGAACAGGTCGAGTTGATTTCTGCTGGCTTCATCGAAGAGGCCGATATCGAGCGGCTTTTGCGCCGCGCGCGGACACATCGGCGCGTCCATCAGGAGGGTGAGCCGATCGCGCGTGGTGATCGGCCGAACGCCGGGAATGAGCAGCTGCTCGCCTTGCGGCGTCGGCTCGGTCGCGGTCAGTTGAGGATCGCGCATCGTCATGCCGCAATCCCTTCCTGCGCCTCGCCTTCGGCATCGGCCTGAAGGCCAAGCAGGAAATCGGCGGCCTTGGAGGCAAGACTGGCGGCACGGAAGATGGCGCGGTTGTCCTCGCGCAGCACCTTTAGCCATGAGCCGATGTAATCGGCATGACGCACGGTCGGCTCGATACCGAGCTTGCTGCAGACGAAGGCGGCAGTGATTTCGGCGACCAATTCTTCACGCGCGTAAGCCTTGGAGCCGAACGAGCCGGAGAGGTCGCGAGCAAGCCGCGTCGGGTGGCCGGTCCAGTGGCCAAGCTCGTGAAAGCAGGTCCGGTAATAGTCGATCTGGTGATGGAACGCCGGCTGCGGCGGCACCTGAATGTGGTCGCTGCCCGGCATGTAGAAAGCGCGATCGCCGCCGACCCTGAAATCCGCACCGCTGGCGCGAATGAGCGTCTCGGCGTGCGGCACGATCTCGCACTGAGGCAGCGGCTCGGCGGCGGCATAGAGGTCTTCAGGAAGATTATCGCACTGCGCGACATTGAAGACGGTGAAGCGCTTTAAAAAAGGCACGGCCTGTGGTTCATCGCCCTCGTGGCGTGCGCGCTCCTTCTCGTCCTTGGGGACAAAGCGGTCGGCATGCACGATGGTCGTGCCGCGCTCGCCCTTCCTGACATTGCCGCCAAGGACGAGCGCCTGCCGGAAGGTGAGCCAGTTCTGGCTGGGATAGCTGCGCTCGATGACCGCGCCCCACAGGATGAGGATATTGATGCCGGAATAGATGCGCCCAGAGGATGCATTCCTCGGCAGGCCAAGGCCTGCCTTTGCGCTGCCCCATGGCTTGACCCATGGCACGGTGCCGCGCTCCAGTTCGGCAATGATGCGGTCGGTGATCTCCTGATAAAGGCTGGCGCCGGGGCGCCCGCCCTTGCCTGCGCCAGCCTCTCCGCTCGGGGTACGCTTGCTGTTTGCATGCATCGTCTCATCCTCCGCTCGCCAATCGCCGCGCCTTTCCCCGGAAGCGGGGTGGGCGGCGAGTCGCGACCGGAAAGGCCCGCCGTGGTAGGCGGACCGCATCCGAAGGACCGGAACGAAGAGGAGGACCCTGAGCGGCAGCGAAGGGTTGCGGGCTGCCGCGGCGGGCCTAGAAGGGAGTGCCGCCCACCCCGCGCACCGGGAACGGCCAACAGACAAACCGCGCCGCCCGCAAGGTCGGCGGCCGTCTCAGCCCGAAGGGCTGCCCACGCCAAGGGGCGAAGCCGAATGGCCGAGACCGCCTGAGCTTGCCGAAGAAAAGCGGGCTCGGTTCACGAGCACCTGGTGCGCGTCGTCAGGCGCGCGGGCGCCCGCCAGGACGGCAGGCTGGACAGATTTTTCGCACGGATCATCGTCAAGCGCCGCAGTTACGCCGAGAAACTCGACGACATCGCCGCCGTGCGCGCGGCTTGCTCCGAACAAAACCAGCGCTCGCCTTTCAACAGGTTGAGGCGCGTGTCCCAGTAATATTCCTGTCCGGGATCATGATAGACGCGCTCGCCCGTTTTGTAGCTTATATTGGCTTTGATGTTGCAGCCGACAGCGGCAGGGTCGATTCGAAGGCAAGAAAGCCAGCCAGGAGTTGTCTTGAAAGCGATGGTTGCCCACGCCCCTTCCCTCCGAAGAGAGAATGGGACGTTTGCAGCGTGGAGTCTACAAGTCGGGTCTAATTCACCGGTCCTGTTCCGAACCATTGAATGAACGGCGCATCCTTACCCGTGATATCCTTCACCGTCTTTAACAGCGCTTCATGGGTGCGTTGGAGAGCCCGGTAATGGTTGCTGCTAGGTGATAGAAGCGGCTGGACGATGCTCTTGTGCAGCCGTTCCGCCTCCGCCAGAAAGCGCTCGATTTCAGCCTGTGAAAGCTGCTTGGAAAGTTTGGTCCTAGCCATTGCGATCTCCGTTGAGGATTCGCCCCACCTAGGATTATCATCCTATATCGGCATGGCTTGGTAAAGACCCACCCGCAGCGGAATGGCAGCTTGCCGAAGAAAAGCACGCTCGGTTCACGGTACCGGCGCGAGCCGTTAGACGCGCAGGCGCCCGTTAGCCCGCAGGCTGGACAGAATCTCGCACGGATCAGCGTCAAGCGCCGCAGTTAAGTCGAGAAACTCGATGACGTCGAGACGCCGCTCTCCACCCTCGTACTTGGCCACGAAGGATTGGGGACGATCAAGCTTCTCGGCCACCTGCGCCTGAGTCAGGCCTTTGGCCTTGCGCAGGGAAACCAACTGGGCCAGAAACCGCTGGTGGCGGGGCGATCGAAGAGATTTGGGCATTTAGGCGAACCGGTCGGGTAAAGACCGGATCAGCGACTAATCCCGGTTTCGGATTATCCCATTTTGGGATATGCTGCGGGCGCTTAACAGGCGAGGTTCGCAGGCATGAATCGATCAATGGGAACAGATGAGACTCGAAACTCAACTCTGTGCGACGAAGTCCCCTGGTCGGAGAACCTCACGAGCTACGACAGGGAGCATTTCACGATCTACCTGCGGATCCTGGATGCCTGCGCCGACAATGCCAGCGAAGAGGAGATGGCTGATCTCATTCTCGGCATCGACCCGGCCCTTGAGCCGGTCCGCGCCCGCAAGGCTCTTCGCAGCCATATCGACCGGGCGAACTGGATGGTGACGACTGGCTACAAGGAACTGTTCGCCGGCTGACGCACAGCACGGACTGTCATGCTCTTCAAACAAGGAAGTTCAGATACCCGCCATTCATGAGCGCACGGCCGCGAGACACAGCGCGGCTGGAGCGGTCACAACTGGTTCGCGTGCTGTTTGACTGCCATTTCCAGTGCTTGGCTCAGAGGCACCGCCTTCGAGAACAGGAAGCCCTGAGCGGTCCTGCAGCCAAGCTTGTGCAGGGTTTGCCGATCCGCCTCTGTTTCGACGCCCTCGGCCATGACCTCGATCCCGAGCATGTTACCGAGATCGATGACCGATTTGACAAGCAGTCGGTCCTCTCGGGACTTGGCCAAGCCGCGAATGAAGCCCTGGTCTATTTTCACCTTGCGTATCCGACTGTCCTTGAGAGATGCCAACGTGGAAAAGCCGGTGCCGAAGTCATCGAGCGCGATGGAAATGCCGGCATGTGAAAGCCGTCCGAGCTTTTCATCCACTCTGTCCGGGTCTACCGGGGATTCTTCGGTAATCTCGATTTCGAACATCGTTGCAGGGAGGCCTTTTGCCGCCAGACCGTCCAGAACCATGTCGTCGATATCGCCGGCTTCCAGTTCGCGCGGTGAAACATTCATCGCCACACGGAGATCACGACAGTCAGCTTTCACCAAGCCGTCGATAAAAGCACAACAGTCGGCGAATACGGTTTGCGTCAGCAGCTGAAGCATTCCGGTTTCGCGTGCAGCTGTGATGATTTCGGGTGGAGAGATGGCGCCATGAGTCGGATGGGACCACCTCAGCAAGGCTTCAAAACCGACCACGGCCTCGGTGTCGAGTTTCACGATCGGCTGGAACCAAGGTTGCAAGCTTCTCGTCTTTATCGCCGAATGAAGGTCCCGTTCGACGGACTGGCGGCGTTGCAGTTCCCTGTCGAGTTCGGCATCGAACAGGCAAAATTCGTTCCTGCCACGACGCTTGGCCGTATAAAGGGCGATATCCGCCCGCAACAACATTTCCGTCAGGCCCGGCGTCTGCGCCAAGTATATTCCTATCGATGCCCCGACACGGACGGACGCGACCTCGATATAGGGTCGGGCAATTTTGGCTATGATATTGGAGGCGAGATCACTGGCAGAAAGCGAAACCCTCGTTGAGGGAAAAAACAGCACGAATTCATCGCCGCCGATACGAGCGAGCGTTGAGCCTTCCGGTGCTTCCTCCTCTATGCGGCGGGCGATCCTTACAAGCAGTTCATCACCGGTCCTGTGACCGTAGGTATCGTTGACGGATTTGAACCCGTCCAGATCAACCAGCATTGCCACGAAGGGGCCATCCGCGGTCTCGAAACGTCCGATTGCGTCTTCGAGGCCACGCCTGTTGAGAAGGGCCGTCAGGTGGTCCTGCCTGGAACTGGCCTTCATCTCCGCCGCAAGCCGCTCGGCCTCATGCCTCAGGCGGCTCGCTTCGCGGAACCGTGCTTGCCCAACACACGAAGCTCGAACCAAGCCGCCCATGAAAAGCAGAACGGTAAAAGCCAGAATGTAGTCTTCAAAATTGCCTTTCGCCAAAAGGCATCCCACCGTGATAAGGAGCGGAGGTGTGATGAAGTTGATCGCCGCCGCGGCATACGAACTGCCGTATGTAACCGCACCAGCGGAAATGCCCGCCAGAATGACCAGATGCAGCGGTGCTTGAGGTGTCGTGTATCCAACAGTCAGGACGGCCAGGAAGGACCAGGCAAACCCTGCCAGAAGAGCAAGGATGCCAAACCAGCGAAGCCGCGGCAAAACCCCCACGAAATTGTCATGGCGCCCTGTTTCCTTTAGCTGATAACGCGCGAGTGCAAGGCGGGCGGCATTTATTGCATTGACGACCAGGAACCAGATTGCAGCGGCAAAGCCGCTGCCAGAAAGGGCGTGCACCGCCCAAATCAGGCCTGACAGGATAGCGCTTATCGGCATCGACACGAAGAGGCCGGTCCTCAGGTCAGCAAGCTGATCCTGACGGATTTTGGCCTCCAGCGTGTCTTCATTTTTCGGGGCCATGGACGGACCGGCTTGCTCCCATCGTTGTTCGCGACGACAAGCTTACGCAAGCCCACTGAAGGACGGGTTAACTATCCAGCGGGGGTAACCAGTGCGCTCACCATGGCTCCGGGTCGCACGTCTGCTGTTAGGATTGCCGGCTGACCATCGAGATCTTGACGGTGCTATGCCTTGATCCGAACCATCCCAGGATCGGCATCGAAGCAGCCTTACGAACGGCATCAAACGCGCCCGGCGAGACAAAAGGAAGCCGGGCCGAGATAGCGTTCCAGAGCGGCAGCGCTGCCTGCGATTCACCGCCTGAGCATGGCCGAAATGCCATGGCGGATAAAGGGAAGATATTGGGCAAAGCGAAGCCCCGCATGTCTTGCAAGCCGTGCCGCCGGGTGCTCGCCTGAGTAGAGAGCGACAAGTACATTCGTAGCATGATAGAGCGGTGCCGCCGACAGACGCAGCCGGCTTTCGTATCTGCCGAGCATGTCGGGATCAGCAATGTCGCGGCGCTCGCGACATGCCGCCAGGATTCTATCGGCGAGTTGCTTCTGGCCACTGAGGCCGATGTTGAAGCCATGCGCGGTCACCGGGTGCATGCCGAGGGCAGCATCGCCGATCAGTGCCGCACTCGGAGCCCAGAACTTGTGCGCCCAGGTCGTGACCAGCGGATAGGCATGGCGGGTGCTTGCCAAGGTCATCTCTCCGAGGCGTCCTCGACACCGGCTCGTCAATTCCATGAGGAACAAGTCGTCGTCGAGAGCAAGCAGTCTGTCGGCCTCGTTTGAGCGCAACGTGAGAAGCAGCGACGACACGCCTTCCATGAGCGGCAACATCGCTATCGTCTGATGGTGATCGAACCATTCGACCGCGATCTGGTGATGGGCGCGCTCGTGCCTCACCCGGCAAATCAGCATGGAGTTGCCAAGCCGATTGATGTCGGCCCCAATGCCGAGCAGGTCGCGCGTCGCGGACAGACGCGAATCCGCTGCAACGAGCAGCCGAGCGGCCAATTGCCTGCCGTCACAGAGCCTTATGACTGCTTCTTTGTGGCTGGTTGTTGCATTGACGACCGAGTGGCCGCACAGCAGCTGGGCATGACCCTGGAAGTGGACAATCTTGAACAGGGCGTCGCGGATCCGACAATTTGGGACCAGAATTCCGAGTGGTTCCCCAGATCCGCTGGGAGAATCGAAGCACAGGGCGAAAGGGCTCGATCCGTTGAGCACACGCGCGCCTTGAAGTGGTGATTTGTCCGAAGCGGGGATGATATCCCAGGCGCCGAGCTCGCGAAGGATTTCAACCGATGCGTGGGTCAGCGCGATCTCGCGACCGTCGAAAGCCGGATTCGCCAGGCTTTCGAGCGACTGCCGTTCAACCACTGCCACCTTGAGTCGGCTCTGGGCAAGCGATGCGGCGAAGGAAAGTCCGACCGGCCCGGCTCCGACGACAATGACGTCGAATCTATCGACAGAGCCGGCCATCAGCGTGCCGTCATTGCGTCGGCTATCTGCGACGAAGGGCACTGGAACGCATCGCAATCGATCCACGGTTTGCGGCTTATCGCGCGACCTAACCGTCCGTTGGACATGCGCGCCCCTTCAAAGGTCCCAATGAAACCACGCCGATGAAGAGATAACCCTGATCTGGATCAACCAGGCTCGACAAACCCAGCAATGGCGGTTCACGGTGATGGGTCGATCGCCACGAAAATGTTGGCCATGGTCTGGTCATCATGGAACGTGCGGCTTCCCCTTCGGTGCGGCCTTTCCCAGCCGAAAGTTCGGCAACGCATTCTGGCTCATCCGTTCTTCGCACCCGTCGCGCGCCGAATCGACATGACGCCAAAGCAATCGCGACCAGACGGTCTCGGTCGGCGACGACCGGCATCCGCGCAGTCGTCGGCAAAGCGATCTGGTTCAGCTGCGCGGTTCGTCGCGGTCGATCAGGATTCGCTCGGCGGCGCCATCGAGATCTTCGTATTGACCGCTCCTCAAGGCCCACAGAAAGCCGCAGAGGCCAAGAGCGCCAAGAAGCAAGGCCACGGGTATGAGGTAGGCGAGCGTCGTCATTGGAGTTGTTCCAATTGGGTGGCGCCGTCTTGAATGTCATGCCGGGCATCTTGCGCCGATGCGCTTGACACGAAGCCTTGCAGGCGCAGCGCATTGCCGATGACCAGGAGGGACGAGGCGGACATCGCGACCGCCGCGATCAGTGGCGTAACGTGTCCCAGAATGGCGATCGGTACGGCGACGGCATTGTAAGCGATCGCGATGGCGATGTTCTGCCGGATCAGCCGTCCAGCCTTCCGCGAAACGTCTACAGCAAGCGGGACCGCCAGAAGACTTTCACGCAGGAACACGAAATCCGCGGCGTTGCGACCGATATCCGCCGCCGTGGCCGGAGCGATCGAAACGTGTGCGGCGCCCAACGCAGGCGTGTCATTGAGCCCATCGCCGACCATCAGCACCTTGTGGCCGGTTCGCGTCAATGCTTCGATCTGTTCTACCTTGCCGGAGGGAAGCAACGCGGGAACAAAGCGCTCGATGCCCAGTGCTTCCGCGACTTCGCCGCAGGCCGCTTCTGTGTCGCCCGACAGCATCTCCACCGATACGCCGGCGCTGTTCAAGAGTTCGAGGGCCGCCCTGGCGTCGGCGCGCAACGCATCCTCGAAAACGAAGGACGCGACAATGATCCCGTCTTTCGCCAGAACCGTTCCGCCATGGCCATGTTCGCCTTCGCCGCCGGTCCGGGTTTTCCACTCAGCCCATCCGCGGCGACCCAGCCGCCAGGTGCTGCCTTGGGCGGTGGCTTCGATGCCGAAGCCCGGATGCTCGCTGACGGACGCGAGTTTCGGCTGGCCGGCAAAGGCTGCAAGGCCAGCGATTGCCTTCGAAAAAGGATGGCGGGAATGCGCTGCCATGTCGGCCGTCAAGGCCAGCATTATCGGGTCGATCGACGGCGCATTGATCAGCCGGGGCAGTCCGAGCGTAAGCGTGCCGGTTTTGTCGAACAATGCCGTGTCGATCCCCGCCAGGCGCTCCATGGCGGAGCCGTCCTTGACCATGACGCCGCTTTCGAACAGCCGGCGCGCAGCGACCACCTGCACGATCGGCACGGCGAGACCGAGCGCGCACGGGCATGTGATGATCAAGACGGCGATGGCGATGGTCATTGCCCCGTGCCAGTCGCCGGTCGCCGCCATCCAGCCGAGAAACGTCACAAAAGCGGTCAGGTGGACCACAGGGGCATAAAGCACTGAAACGCGGTCGGCGATCCGGCGATAATGCGCGCGGCCGCCCTCGGCGGCCTCCATCAGCCGAACCATTTCGGCCAGGAAGGAATCCTTCGCGGCGGCCGTCGCCTCGACGGTCAGCGAACCGGTAAGGTTGAGTACGCCGGCCTGTACGGGTTCGCCTGGCGCCACGTTTCTGGGCGTGCTCTCGCCCGAGACTAGAGAGCAGTCGAGATCGGACGCCCCGCCAATGATCCGGCCGTCGACGGGAACCCTCTCGCCGGCCGCGATCAAGAGCTGCATGCCTGGTTCGATCTCGCCAACCGGCAAGTAGTCGCGCGAACCATCCTCGCGCAGCACCATGGTGCTGCGCGCCGCCAGCCGAGCCAGTCCGTTCACGGCCGTCCGTGCCCGTTCCCGCATGACGTGATCCAGCGTGCGGCCGATCAGCAGAAAGAACAGCAGCGACACCGACGCGTCGAAATAGGCGTGGTCGCCATGGTTGATCGACTCGTAGAGGCTCATGGCGTAAGCGAGCGATACCCCGACCGCGATCGGCACGTCCATGTTCATGCGGCCATGGCGCAGCGCATTCCAGGCCGAGCGGAAATAGATGCCGCCTGAGAAGGCGAGCGCGGGAATGGCGATCAGCGCCGAGACCCAATGGAAAAGATCGCGGGTCGCGCCTTCTGCGCCGGACCAGACCGAAACTGAAAGCAGCATGATGTTGCCCGCCGCAAAGCCGGCGACCGAAACGGCGCGGATCAGTTCAGAAAGCGTCTTGTCCCTACCGTCCGCCTCGGGATCGAACAGGTGCGCCTCATAACCCATCCGTCCCAGCGAGGCGACGAATGGCGGAACCTCGTCGCCGCGCCACCGGACCGAAACACGTTTCGTCGAAAGATTGACACGAGCGCCTTCGACGCGATCCAGCTTGCCGATCGCCGTCTCAATCGTCTGGATGCAGGCCGCACAATGCACGGCCGGCACGGAAAGGTCGGTCTGGCGAAGATCATCGCCAATCGAGCGGCTCGCCAGTCTGATTTCCTGGCTAGAAGGCAGGGCCAGTACGACCTTGTCCAGGTCCAGCGCCTTTTCGGCGCCCGCCGCACAGCAGCTCATTGCAGCGCTCCCCTGGAAATCATGATGCGGCGTACGTCGCGATAGGGCTCGGCAAGGCCGGCATCGGCATCGACTTCGACGATCCAGACGCCGTCCTTCGGCGTATGCCGGGTCGTGAATTCCTGGCCCGAGATGGGGGCCAGCGTGACGGCCTTGTCCTCGGCCTCGTAGGCAGGGTGGCGAAACAGCACCTTGACACCACGCAAGGCAATCGGCTTGCCGCCGGCATTAGCGAGGCTGTAGCGGACTTCGCCGCCAGCAATCGTCAGCTTGCCGGTCCAGCCAAGCGCTGCCTGCGCGCGCCCTTCCTCGGTTTTTTCGTTGAATTGCTGGCTCGCCACATAGGTATTTTCGACGACAAGGCCGGTCCAACTCGTATTGGCGAGTGTTGCCATGGTCACGTTGACGCCAATGACGGCGCCGAAGAAGCCAAGGATGGTGAACAGCATGTGCCTTCCGGTGAATTCGCGGGATTTCTGCGAATGAGCACTCATCTGGCGATCTCCGGTGCATTGAACGTGGCCGTGTATTCGGCGGACTCGAGGCCTGCTTCATCCTCGATCCGGAACTTGAAGCTCTGTGTCACTCCCTTGATCTGATCCGCCGGTTGGCGCACGAAAACCTTCAGCAACTTCAACCGGTCGGGATCGGCCAGTGTGGTGAAGGAGCGTGCAGGAGAACGATCGACACCGACCGCGCTCATCTCGGCACCCGGCAGATCCTGCAAGGTGACAATGATCGCCCGGGGCTCGGGAATCATGTTGAGCAGCTTGACGGTGTAGCCGTTGCGGATCGAACCGTCGGAGAGCGTCACGAATTGCGGGTTGCGATCGTGCAGGACATTCAGCTCGAGCCGCTCGCGGGTCAGCAGCGAATAAAGCAGCGCGAACCCGACCGCCGACCAGGCGCCAAGATAGAAGAAGGTGCGCGGGCGGAAGATCTTGCGGATGTGGAAATGCGCCAGCCTGTCAGAGAAGGAGTCATCGGCGGTTCGCACCAGCGAGGGGTCCACCGCGCGCGAGCCGCCCGCTGTGGCGATAGCCATGTTGGCGTTGTAGTCGGACAATGTCGCATAGGAGACCAGCCCATGTTTCCTGCCCAGTTTGTCCATGACGCTGTCGCAGGCATCGATGCAGAGCGCGCAGGTGATGCATTCGAGCTGCTGGCCGTCGCGAATGTCGATCCCCATCGGGCAGACCGCCACGCAGGAATTGCAATCGACGCAGTCCCCGACCGGTTGCCCCGCGGCCAGCACCTTCTTGGCATGACGCGAACGCGGTTCGCCGCGCCAGCCGTTGTAAGTCACCGTGAGCGAGTTTTCGTCGAGCATGGCTGCCTGGATGCGCGGCCAGGGGCACATATAGGTGCAGACCTGCTCGCGCATCAGTCCGCCGAACGTGTAGGTGGTCGCCGTCAGCACGGCGATGGTGACATAGGCCACGGGCGCGGCGGAGCCCTTGATGACCTCGACGACCAGCGTCGGCGCATCGGCGAAATAGAAGATCCAGGCGCCGCCGCTCGCCGCGCCTGTGACCAGCCAAATGGCGTGTCTCGATGTTCGCAGCACGAGTTTGCGCGCAGTCCAGGGCCCGGCATCTAGCTTCATGCGCGCGTTGCGGTCGCCCTCGATGGCTCGCTCGACGACCAGAAACAGATCGACCCATACGGTCTGCGGGCACGTATAGCCGCACCAAGCCCGGCCGACGGTGGATGTGATCAGGAAAAGGCCGATACCGGCCATGACCAGCAGGCCGGCCACATAGTAGAATTCCTGCGGCCAGATCTCGATGACGAAGAAGTAGAAGCGGCGATTGGCAAGATCGACCAGCACGGCCTGGTCCGGGGCAAATGGCCCGCGATCCCACCGCAGCCAGGGCGTCAGGTAGTAGATCCCCAGCGTGATTGCCATCACCGACCACTTGAAGCGGCGGAAGCTGCCAGAGGCCCGCTTAGGGAATATCTTCTTGCGTGCGGCATAGAGCGGCTGACGGGTGTTGGCGGAGTTGACCGCATCGGCTTCGAGCCGTTCTATTTGCGTGTTATCAAGCACGAGAAGCTCCAGTCACCAGCGACGATTTCGCCGGAAGCCCGACGCATCCGATGTCGAGGCCCGGCTTGCGCCGGGCCTCGTCGCTTGGCGAGGGGGGAGGAGAATAGGCTTCCGTTCCTATTCGCCACCGCCAAGCGAATGCACTTAGACTGCTCGTTCCTTGGCCTTTGATGTCGAGGCCCGGCTCGCGCCGGGCCTCGTCGCATGGCGGTGGGGGGAGGACGAGAATAGGCTTGCCTTCCTATTCTCCGCCGCCAAGCGAATGGACATAGACCGCGAGTTCCTTGACCTTGATCTCGCCGAGACGCCCGATCCATGCCGGCATGACGCCGTGCTTCGGCGCGCGAACCTGCGCAGCAATAGCCGTCTCGCCCGGTCCATAGAGCCAGATCGCGTCAGTCAAGTCGGGTGCGCCGAACTCCTTGTTGCCCTTTGCATTCTCACCATGACAGCCGGCACAATTCTCGGCGAAAACATTGGCGCCGGGTTCGATCAGGCTTGTGTCTTGAACAGGACCGGAGAGGCTGGCGACATAGGCGCCGACCTGCTTGATCTGATCCGTCGTGATGATGTCCCCAAAAGCAGGCATTTCCGACACGCGCGTATCCGGGTCTGATGCGAAGCGGATGCCGTGCGCAATAGTCTGCTGGATCTGTTCGGCCTTGCCACCCCACAGCCAATCGTCGTCGTTGAGATTGGGAAAACCCTTGGACCCTTGAGCGCCCGAGCCATGGCACTGCACGCAATTGACCTTGAACGTGGCTGCGCCAGCCGCAACGGCGAATTCGCGCAATGCGTCGTCGGCAGTAATCTCGGAGACGGGCTTCGCCTGAATGGCAGCGACATAGTTGCCCTTGGCCGCTTCGGCGGCCGCCAGTTCATCCTTGACGTCGTTGCGGCTCGAATACCCCAGCACACCCTTGGTCGCGGAAGTCAGCACCGGCCATGCCGGATAGGCGACGGTGTAGCCGATCGCCCAGGCAATGGTGATGTGGAAGGTGATGACCCACCAGCGCGGAAGCGGGTTGTTGAGTTCCTTGATGCCGTCCCACTCATGGCCGGTCGTCGGGATGCCCGAAACCTCGTCGATATGCTCGCGGCTCATGATCAGTCGTCCTTGAGAGGAATTTGAGCGGCTTTGTCGGCGTGCCTGCGGCTGCCGGGACGAAGTGCAAAGGCAACGCATCCGACGAAGAAAAGCGCCATGGCAAGCAGGCCCCAGCTGTCGGCAAACTCCCGCATGAAATTGTACGTCATCGCCATTCTCCTCAGCGGTAGCCGGCGGCCTCATCGTAGTTCTTGAAATCGACCAGCGTGCCGAGCATCTGGAGATAGGCGACCAGGGCATCCATTTCGGTGACCTGCTGCGGATCGCCGTCGGAATCTCCGGTCTTGGCCTTCGGATAGCGAGCCTCGAGGCCCGAACTATCGGCATTCGGGTCGGCCTGCGCCATCAGATCGGCATTGGCATGAGCGATCATCTCGTCTGAATAGGGAACGCCGACCCGCCTGTTCGCGACGAGGTGCGTCGAGAAGTCCTTCACCTCGATCGGCGTGTCCTTGAGGAAGCCGTAGCTCGGCATGATCGATTCCGGCACCACGGAGCGCGGGTCGGACAAATGCTGCACATGCCAGGTGTTCGAGTAACGGTCGCCGACGCGGGCCAGATCCGGTCCGGTTCGCTTCGATCCCCATTGGAACGGGTGATCGTACATCGACTCGGCCGCCAGGCTGTAGTGGCCGTAGCGCTCGACCTCATCGCGGAACGGCCTGATCATCTGGCTGTGGCAGAGGTAGCAGCCCTCACGCACATAGATGTTGCGTCCGGCGAGCTCAAGCGGCGAGTAGGGCCGCATGCCTTCGACCTTCTCGATGGTGTTGTCGAGATAGAAGAGCGGCGCGATCTCGACGATGCCGCCGATTGTTACGACCAGCAGGGACCCGAGGAGAAGAAGTGTAGCGTTCTTCTCGATAACCTTGTGTTTGTCCATCAGGCCCATTTGCTGGCTCCTGATCGTACAGACCGGAGGGCGGGGATGGAGCGCGGCATCGGATCCTCCTCGCGCTGGTAGCCCAGGATGGTCATGGCGATGTTCCAGGCCATGATGAGGGCGCCCGACAGATACATCGCGCCGCCGATGGCACGCATGATGTAGTAAGGGTGCATGGCGGCGACGGTCTCGGCGAAGGAATAGACGAGGAAGCTCTGCTCGTCGTACTCGCGCCACATCAGGCCCTGCATGATGCCGGACACCCACATGACAGCGGCGTAGACGACGATGCCGAGTGTCGCCAGCCAGAAGTGCCAGGTCACCAGCCGCATAGAATAAAGCCGTTCACGGTTCCAAAGCTTCGGCACCATGTAATAGATCGCGCCGAACGATATCATGCCGACCCAGCCGAGTGCGCCGGAATGGACGTGGCCAATGGTCCAGTCAGTGTAGTGCGAGAGCGAGTTGACCGTCTTGATCGCCATCATCGGGCCTTCGAAGGTCGACATGCCGTAGAAGGCGACGGCCATCACCATCATGCGGATGATGGGATCGGTGCGAAGCTTGTCCCAGGCGCCGGACAGCGTCATCAGGCCGTTGATCATGCCGCCCCATGACGGCATCCAGAGCATGATCGAGAACACCATTCCGAGCGTCTGCGCCCAATCGGGCAGGGCCGTGTAGTGGAGATGGTGGGGACCAGCCCAGATGTAGAGAAAGATCAGCGCCCAGAAGTGGATGATAGAGAGGCGGTAGGAATAGACCGGCCGGTTCGCCTGCTTGGGCACGAAATAATACATCATGCCGAGGAAGCCGGCGGTGAGGAAGAAGCCGACGGCATTGTGGCCATACCACCATTGCGTCAGGGCATCCTGTACGCCGGAGAAGGCTGAATAGCTCTTGGCGCCCAGCAAGGAGACCGGCATCGACAGGTTGTTGATCACATGCAGCATCGCGATGGTCACGATGAAGGAGAGGTAAAACCAGTTGGCGACGTAGATGTGCGGTTCCTTCCGCTTCAGGATGGTGCCGAGGAACAGCAGAAGATAAGCGACCCAGACGATGGTTAGCCACAAGTCCACATACCATTCGGGTTCGGCGTATTCACGGCTCTCAGTGATGCCAAGCAGGTAGCCGGTCGCGGCCATGACGATGAAGAGCTGATAGCCCCAGAACACGAACCAGGCGAGATCGCCGCCGAACAGCCGCGCGCGGCAGGTTCGCTGTACGACATACAAGGATGTGCAAAGCAGCGCATTGCCGCCGAAGGCAAAAACGACGCCCGACGTGTGCAGGGGCCGCAGGCGGCCGAAATTGAACCAGGGCTCGACGTTGAGATCCGGATAGGCAAGCTGCAGGGCGATGACCACCCCGACCAGCATGCCGACGACGCCCCAGAATACGGTGGCGATGGCACCGTAGCGGATCGGCCCATCCATGTAAGCGGTGGGGTCGATCGGAACTGCCGGCTTGAACTCCGTGTTGCGCAACAGAATCGCAGTGAAGCCAGCCACGGCGAAGAACAAAACCCACATATGCTGGCGAAAAGGTTCATCTACGCCGAAGCCGGCGGCCACCAAAGCCGCGAATGCGAACAGGCTTAGAAGGACGATCTCTTTGCCGAATTTCATCGCAAGTCCCGATTTCCAATTCCGGCGGACACCAAACCGCGGTGCCTTAATTGCGCAGCCGTGGCCTGCTCGCCCTGATCCATGTCAGAGCCGCACGATTTTGTTTCGAGCAGCATCGAGTTCGGTGCGATCAGACTGTGGCGATCGACGAGGAAACGCAGCACCGGCCGCCACGCTTATGGACAGGTCCGGCGTCCCCGGGCCGGGCCGGAGTGGAGGCGATTGCGGACGGGTGAGGAAGCGCGCGTCTGCGACGCTGGAGAGTATGGCCGATGCCTTGCCGAACGTCGATCGTTCCAATGCCTTGGGACAGCCAACGCCAGCGTTGCGCTGCCTTCGTGACATTCATGGTTCGGGCAGACGGCGATTTTCCCCTGCGTATGAGGCGTATTGACTTCGGCCGAATGCAATCCTGCCTGGAACAGCCGGTTGCACGTCGAGCACCTCGAGGATGGATACTTCGCCGACGAGTTGGCCGAAACGCACCTGGCTCAGGCGATCAGATGGAGAGCGGGCTGTCGCTATGCGACTTCTTCTAAGCGCAACGCGAGCATGCCCTGCCCCGAACGAAGTAAGTGACGTAGGCCATGCAGCTTCGGTGTCATTCAAACGGCGGTTGCGCCTCGGCCGCCGCAGCGCCGTTCCAGCCGGCTCATGCTGTCCACGGTGACACGGCGGTTGTTCTCGATCCGGATGACGCCGTCCATTCTCAGGCTGGTCAGCTGACGGCTCACGGTCTCGTTTGTAATTCCAAGGAAGTCAGAGATGTCGGCACGCGTCATCGGCAGCTCGAAGCACGCCGACCTGGCCGCTGGGTCAACACTGGAACCGATGTTCCGGGCGATCATGAGGAGAAAGCTCGCCACCTTCTCCGGTGCGGTCTTGCGCCCCAGAGTCACCATCCATTCGCGTGCCTCGTCGAGTTCGTTCAGCGCCTGCTTGAGCAGGCGATGCACAAATTCCGGTGATTCCTTCATCATCCGTTCGATGGCCGCTCTCGGAAACGAGCATAGCGAGACAGCTGTTGCCGCTTCCGCATTGATCGCGCTTTTCATCTTGAAGGGCCGTCCCAGAAAATCCGGCGCGAACTGGAGACCGACGATCTGCTGGCGGCCGTCCGAAAGGCTCTTCGTGAGCTTCACTACGCCTGAAAGCACGTTTGAATAACAGTCGACCGCCTCGGCGTCGCCGATCAGTTCGACCCCCGGCTCGATATTGTGCCGCGACGACGTCTTGGCGAGCTGAGCCAAATGGTCTGGTTCGAGCGCACCACAGACACCGCGGTGCCGTGCCTCGCAAGACAGGCAAAGAACGGGAATGCCGGAACTGTGAATGTCCTGCCGTAATGTCATTCGATCGCTCTACCGGTCCAGTGCGGGCAGGATAGCAATCGACGGTAGAAAAATCCTTGCGGCAGTTTGTCCGTGCTGAAGGTTGATCGAAATCAGGGCTTAGGCTCATCCAAGCATCCACAGTTCCGGCGACGCAAACACGGTGGACCACGACATGCGACTGGAGCTAGCTGCCAGACTTGGCGAGAACGTCCCGCGCTATACCAGTTATCCGACCGCGCCGCATTTCCATGCGGGGGTCGATGCCGTCGTTTACCGAGGCTGGTTGGAGGCGCTCCAAGGTGGTGACGAGATATCGCTTTACCTGCATATTCCCTATTGCGACAAGCTTTGCTGGTTCTGTGCCTGCCATACCAAGCAGACACGCCACTACGAACCGGTGAGCACGTATCTTCGCTCACTGCATGCCGAGATCGCCACCGTCGCCAGTCTTGTCGCAGGCAAGGGCCGCGTGCGTGCCGTCCATTTCGGCGGCGGTTCGCCAACGATGCTCAAACCGGAGGATCTGGTGGCGCTGGGAACCGTCCTGCGCAACAGCTTCACCTTTCCTCCCGGCGCAAAGATCAGCGTTGAAATCGAACCCAATGATATGGACGATGCCCGCCTCGATGCACTTGCCGAAATCGGCATGACAAGGGCGAGCCTCGGCGTCCAGGATTTCGACCCGAAGGTGCAGAAAGCGATCAACCGCGAGCAGAGCTTTTTGCAGACCAAAGCGGTAGTCGACGGCGTTCGTTCGCGCGGCGTCGAATCCGTCAATCTCGATCTGCTCTACGGGCTGCCGCATCAGACCAGGGAGAGCGTCGCCTCCACCGTCGCGCAGGCACTGACGCTGGAACCGGATCGGATCGCGCTTTTTGGCTACGCCCATGTGCCGTGGTTCAAGAAACATCAGACGATGATCGACGAGGCCTGGTTGCCGGGTCCGGCGGGGCGGTTTGCCCAATCGCAATTGGCGGCGCGGGCGATCATGGACCAGGGATACGAAGCAATCGGGCTCGATCATTTCGCCAAACCGGGCGACGCCCTCGCGCTTGCCGCCCGCGCCGGAACACTGCACCGGAACTTCCAGGGCTATACCGAGGATCGCTGCGAGACCTTGATCGGCCTTGGCCCGTCATCCATCAGCCAGTTTCGCCAGGGCTATGCACAGAACATGCCTTCGACCGCCGAATATGGACGCATGGTTGCAGAAGGAGGGCTGGCAGCGGTCCGAGGCATTGCGCTTTCCGAAGACGACCGCGTTCGCGGCTGGGAGCGATTGATGTGTGACTTCGCCTTCTCGGCGATTGAGCTGGTGGAGCGCTTTGGCGAAGCCGGCCAAAGACTTCTCCTCAAGGCGAGTTCCACGGCTCTTCATGGTCCTGCGCGGCTGCTTGAACTTGATGGTGACCACTTCGTCGTGCCTGCGGAAAGCCGGCCCTTTGTCAGGAGCATCGCGGCAAAGTTCGACAAATATTTCGAAAGTGGAACGGCCAGGCACTCAGCGGCAGTCTGAGCACCGCAGAGGAACGGTCATGGTTCTCAGTCGATCGTGAACCGATTGCGCTATGTTTTTCACTGTTGATCGGCGACCGTCGTGTCGAAACAGGATTCGGAGCGGACCAGACGCGTCTTGGCATAGTGACGATATCGTCCGGTCGTGCCTTCCGGCGCCGTATTCCATTTCGCAGTCCCTGAAGCGCCACGTCGAGTCCGGCCTCTTTTCTGTATCGGAAGCAGTCGACAATCGTCCTGGCCAGATCATGGTTGTCGGCCGACAGCTCCCTTCGGCCTTGCAACAAGAATCCGCAAGGACAGTGCCAGCTGCAGCAGGCGCCGCCGCATCGCACCACCATACTATCCACCCGTGGCTCGCGCTAACCCTTTGATTGGTTCGCGCCAGGGACGCCCGTCGAAACCGAGCCTCGGCAACAATCCGAGTCGTAAGCGGCTGGCCACGCTCTTGGTGCCGGTGGCAGAAGTCCGCAAGCACCCCGGCAGCGCCGTCAAGCGTGGGACAACCCGTCCACCCGAATATCCGCCGGCGCAGTTTCAGTGAAAAGCGCGCCTAGGCTACACGGCTCTCTTGTTACCCCAGAGCATAACGTGCAGCTGCGGCAGCACACGGGCTTC
The DNA here is from genome assembly GCF_040321675.1 of Mesorhizobium sp. M0296. Lineage (NCBI taxonomy): Bacteria > Pseudomonadati > Pseudomonadota > Alphaproteobacteria > Hyphomicrobiales > Phyllobacteriaceae > Mesorhizobium > Mesorhizobium sp. M0296. Next base: position 95,373 of record NZ_JAMYRZ010000016.1, on the reverse strand, counting down.
GAACCACCTGTCGCGGGTCACGCTATCAACCAGCCACTCCATGCGCTTCAATATTCCGTCAAGGTCGACAGGCGCGTCTTCATTTGCGGGGCGTGGCGGCGTGTGATTGCCGGGTTGCAGATAGATCGGAAGCCGCGGAAATCTCGCAGCGGCGTCTTTCGCGTAGGCGTAGTCACTTTCGTCGAAAACAATGAGCTTGAGCACGACCTGCGGCCTGCCTTGTGCCGCCTGGAGGCACGCCTCGAAAGCGGCCCAATCGGTCGTCATTTGGCTTGACGGCGGCTTTGGGCTGAGGACTAGCACGTCAAGGTCGGCAAACCAGTCCCTGGCCACCGAACCTTGGGTTTCCAGCGCAAAACGGTAACCTTCACCATGGCCTCGCTCGATGAGCGCGCCGAGCGGCTGGATGGCCGGATTGCCGCCTGACAGCGATACCATCAGCGGGCGGCCACCGGAAAGCGCAAGCACGTTTTGCCACACCGCGCCAATGGACATCATCTCCCATTCATGGCGGAATTGATTGTCCACCGCATGCAGGCTGTCGCACCAGGAACAGCGATAGTCACACCCGCCGGTTCTGACGAAGACCGTCGGCAAACCGATGAGCACGCCCTCGCCCTGGATCGTCGGCCCGAAAATCTCACTCACGCGGATTGCGGGATGCGTATCGGTCATGGCCGGTATTCCGCCCAGGTTTTCGGCGTTTCGCTCACACGCACGGCCGAGGTTTCGCGCAGGCGTGCCTTGCACCATTCATAAAAATGTCTGGCCAGATATTCCGCCGTGACTTGCTCATGTCCCAGCACGTCGTTGAGATGTCGATGGTCGAAGCTCTCGTCGATGTAGCGTTTGAATGGCGCCAAATCGTGATAGTCGCGCACGAAGCCGTTCTCGTTCAGTCCATTCGCTGAAAGCTCCACTTCAACGATGTAGTTATGCCCGTGCAGGCGCGCGCATTGGTGATCGGGTGGCAACGAGGTGAGCTGATGCGAGGCTGAGAAGTGGAATTCCTTGGTGATGCGGAACATTACGCGGTCCTCCTTCGCAGCGCATCGAGCCAGAAGTCGGAGTCCTCGTAGTCGGTGGGGTCCGGCTGCCCAGAGAGATGAAACGCCTCGCGCCGCTCGACGCAGGTCCCGCACCTCCCGCAGTGACGCTCGGCGCCCTTGTAGCAGGACCAGGTCTGCGCAAACGGCGTGCCGTATGCTGCTCCATTCCTAACAATGTCCGCCTTCGTGAGATTCACATAGGGTGCATAAATGCGAATCTCCGCGTAGCCGTCGAGCGCGTGGTCCTGCATCATCTGGAAAGCGTCGATGAAGGCCGGACGGCAGTCGGGATAAATGAAATGATCCCCACCATGCACGGCCGTCGCCACCGCCTCAGCGCCGTGCGCTGCGGCGAAGCCGAAGGCAATGGCCAACATGATGGCGTTCCGGTTCGGCACCACCGTGACCTTCATCGTGTCTTCGGCGTAGTGCCCGTCGGGCACGTCCACATTATCGGTCAGCGCGGAGCCGGAAAGGCCGCCGCCGATCTCGTGGATGTCGATGACGCGGTGCGGGACGCTCAGTCGCTCCGCGCAAAGGGCGGCGAAGCCCAATTCCTTCCTATGCCGTTGGCCGTAATCGAAAGATAGGAGGCCGGCGAGTTCGTGCTCCGCTGCCACCTTGTGAGCAAGGGTAACGGAGTCCAATCCGCCGGAGCAGACGACGAGAGTCTTCATTTTTGGGTCCTTGTTTTAACCGGGTAGGCTGCGACCGGAGATTTCTCTGCGCTCCCAGTACTTCAGGAAATCCATTTTGTGAAGTGAACGGGGGACGAGTTTCATGCGCTGACGTGCAGCTGTGTGCAAGGCGCCCTCGCGGTGAGCCTGCAAGGAACACTGACTAGCGAAACGTCACGCTTCAGCGGAATGCTCAAAGGCGAGCGCACCAGAATAAGCTCTGCAGGAGGTCCCGACCTTCGTAAACAAAGTTCTCGACGATCAAGCGCCCGGCGGTCCCGAGCTTCGAGGGACGCCACCGCGAGGGTTTCAGGTACTAGACGGCCCAAGGATGGGCTTGCCGCAAACAACGAACTTACCAGTAGGATGTTCAGCGACGCCGATGCAGATGTCTGGAATGATCACGACATCAATTGTCGCGGCAACTTTGGCTGGCCTGCTCCTCGGGTTCCGTAGATCCAGCGCATTCCGCTTCAGGATCGGTTCGAACCGGAGCACTCCCTCGGTCAATGGACGTCCGGCAACAGCCTGAATGATCGGTCGTGAACCGACATCTGTGAACAAGCGGTGTGGTCGATTGCTATCACCCATGTGTTGCGCGCAGGTACCTTATGGCAGTGGATGAACTGGATTTGATGGTTTTACAGCTGGCGGTCGAAAGCGTCCGCTCGCTCTCCTTAAGCTTCGCTGAAAAGGCCGCCGAGGTAGCCACCAGGAGCCGCGGCATCCTGCTTTTCGACGTGCGGGTCGACGGTCATGCGGGGGTCCAGCGGGTCGCAGCCATCCGATATCAGGGCGACCAGATCGGCGTGCTGGCGTTGGACAGACAGGGCCTTGTTACCCACCATTGCATCGTCAACGGTACGTTCTCACATTTCATTGCGCCCTTGGAGACCTGGCACAGCATGCCCCTGTCGATGCAGGCCAAGATCGATGCCAACGGCCATGCCAGTCTCTTCCTAGGGGCCTTGCGAAATGCCGGACATTTGCTGGGCAGCTAGCATTTGGCCAGAATGCATCTGTGAATTTTTGCATGCGCATCGCTGCCGACAGCGCCGGCATGATTGTCGTGCTCGAAAACGGCTGCGGCGATCGCGGCAAAGCGATCGCCGCGATGATGGCGATCTACGCGTGGGCGTTGCATCGATGCGCGATCGTTTAGACAGAGGTCTCCGCCTGGCATCGAGCAACATGCACGGAGGTACGCAAAGCGCAAATGCATCAAGTATTTGAAGGGACGAGCCCCTCGCGCAAATGGAGCTTGCGCTGCCGTTGTCGTCCCATCGTGCCGCCGAACTCGGGGGCGTGACGATCGACCACGGTGGCCTATTTTTTTGCAAAGCCGAATGTCCCGATTCCGAAGCCAAGGAAAAAACTCCGACCACAGCGAAGAATAGTAACAACACGGGCGACGCAAGCCGCCTTGCCCTCTAGCAGGGGAGGTGCTTGCGGTGCTCTCACCGACACAAGATCGCAAATGGCACGTGGGTGAGCACCAAAACTGGCGACACGCATGGTGATCGGCTTGACTCGCTGGAGGAAGCACAAGGCCTCAGTGGGCGGAGGCGCCAGCGACGGTCGAATACTGGCTGGCTGCTCGGGATCTGATCGTTGAAATGACGTAGGATTTGGTTGCTTAAGCCGATCCGAACCATTTCCCGGAGACCACACCCACCATGAACGATCTTGCGCTGCCGCTGAGCGGTTTGTCATCAGTCGGCGGCAAGTCCGTCGTCGCCCGTTTCGACGGCGGCATGCTGTCGTCCAACAGCGGCGTTCTGGCCTTGGCCGAGGTGGAAAAGCGGTTGCGGGTGGCCGAGCGTCTGGCGCGTTGCATCGACGATCCGCGCTGCCCGGACCAGGTCGTCCACAGCCTGGCGGACATGATCGGCTTTCGCATGAAGATGATCGCCGCCGGCTACGAGGACGGCAACGACGCCAACCGGCTGCGCCGCGATCCGGTCTTCAAGATGGCCCAGGATGCGCTGCCGTCGGGTCGGGATCTGGCGTCGCAATCGACGCTGTGCCGGCTGGAGAACCTACCCGGCGTGCGGGAGCTGGTCGCGATGGGACGGGCGATGGTCGATCTCTATTTGCGCCTCGTTCCGGCAGGTGCCGAAGCGGATCGTACTCGACATTGACGACACCTTCGACGCTGTGCACGGAGGCCAACAGCTTCGCCTGTTCAATGCCCACCATGACGAGTACGGCTTCCAGCCGATCGTGGTGTTCGACGGCGATGGCCGCTTCGTCGGTGCGGTTCTGCGACCGGCCAAGCGGCCGAGTGGGGCTGAGATCCCCCCCACCTGCGCCGTCTGGTGCGGGCGATCCGGATCAACTGGCCGAACATTCGAATCCTGCTCCGCGGCGATAGCCATTATTGCAACCCGCAGGTCATCGACTGGTGCCGCGCCAACGACGTCGACTTCATGTTTGGCCTCGCGCCCACCACGACCCTGCGCAAGCATGTCGCGGATCTGGAGGCCAGCACGACGGCGCGCTTCGAAGCGTCGGCCAAGACAGGCAAGGTCCGCAGGTTCAAGGAGTTCGTTGACGGCGCCCGCGGCGCGGCCGGGCCGGCAGCACTCAGGCGACTATAACGGGCGCAGAGCCGACCCTGCGGCTTCCAGACATTGTCGTGTACAGCTTCAGACCCTCAAGCCGAGCCCGCAGGGCCTCGCTTACCTTTTACGGGGCGGCGTTACGTCCAAGCCGCTTCAACAGTTAAGAATTTCGCAAAGACGATACCCCCGGATCGTCGAGCTTCCGCTGCCACTTCCCGCATTCGCCGAGGCGGTCAATGACCCGCCCTTCACAATAGTTATCCGGCAAGCATCTGGATGCGAGAGATCATGTTGCCGGAGGCATCTCTCATGGCTTCTACACCTGCCTGAACGCCAGAACCGCGTTCGTGCCGCCAAAGGCGAAGGAGTTGCTCAGTGCCACGCGCACCTTGCGCTCGCGTGCCACATTGGGCGTGACGTCGAGATCGCAATCGGGGTCCAGCTCACGATAATTGGCAGTCGGCGGCACGACGCTCTCGCGGATACCCATCACGCAGGCGATCAACTCGAGCGCGCCGGACGCGCCGAGGCAATGCGCGTGCATGGACTTGGTAGAAGAAATGGACATTGAGAAGGCGTGCTGACCGAAGACGCGCTTGATCGCCGCCGTCTCGATCTGGTCGTTGGCCTTGGTGCCGGTGCCGTGCGCGTTGAGATAGTCGACATCCTCGGCGTCCAGCCTGGCATCGGCAAGGCAGGCCCGCATTGCTGCCTCCGGCCCCTCGACAGTCGGCGCGACGATGTCGGACGCATCGGCGGAAAGGCCGGCACCGGCAATTTCGGCAAGGATGGTGGCGCCCCGAGCCAGGGCATGCTCGTAGCTTTCCAGCACCGCCATGCCGGCGCCTTCACCAAGCGACAGGCCCTGGCGATCGGCCGAGAATGGCCGGCAAGTATCGGGCGAAAGCACGCGGATCGCTTCCCATGCCTTCAGCACACCCCATATGAGCGGCGCTTCGCTGCCGCCGGCAAGCATCACGTCGGCCCGGCCGAGCCTGATCTGGTCCACCGCGCAGGCAATCGCATGGTTTGCCGAGGAACAGGCGGACGTGACGCCGAAGACCGGCCCGCGCAGGCCGAGACTCATGCTGACCTGGCCGGCAGCGGCACCCGGCATCGCCTTGGGTACAGTCAAGAGAGCGGCACGCTTACCGCCCAGAAGGATGGCGCGGTAGGTTTGCTCGATCGCATCCCACCCGCAGCCGCCAACGCCCACCGTCGCACCGAAGCGATAGCTATTTCTCTCTTTGGAGGAAAGTCCGGCCTGACGCATGGCTTCGCGCGCCGCAAGCACAGCGAGCAGGCTGAAGCGGTCCATGGAGATGAGTTGCTTGCCGTCGATGTCATGCTCCGGCAGCGCCTTGATCTCGGCACCGATCCTGACCCTCAATTCATGGAGCTCGGAGTTGACGATTGGGCCGATGGCGGAGCGGCCTTCTCGCATCTCTGTCCAAATGGCGGCGGCGTTGGTCCCAAGCCCGCAAATACCGCCAATCCCAGTAATCACGACGCGCCTGTCCATTCACACCCCCTTAGCGAGCAAGCTGCGCACGGCTTCCACCATGTCCCCAACATTCTGGAGATCCGACCATGCCTCGGCCGTATTCATCTCGATCTCGATGCCGTAGGCCTGCTCCAGGTCCCAGAGAACGTCCGCCAATCCCAGTGAATCGATACCGAGCGAAGTCAGTCCCGTGGCAGCCGTTATCTCGCCGCCTGTGGCAGGCGCTATGCCGCCCTCCGACGCGGCGCGCTTCTTGATCATGGCGATTATTTCGTTGGCGAGTTGATCTGCCATCTTGTTCCTTTCCAGCTTGCGTTTTCGGCGTCGTTCAAAACCCGAGTCGCGTCGCGTTGCCAAAATTGCCCCTCATAGAGCCTGTGCGACCGACCAAGCCCAATGCCCATAGGAACCGGACGAGTTCCGGCTTCTGCGGCGTCAGCCCGATGACGAAGAAAAGTCGCCGGCCTCCCGCTTTTGCGCCAGCACATCAAGAATCTGCGTGTAAATGGATAGGAACCGTCGTAAAACGTCAGCTAAACGCTGCGACGGTGGGTGCTGTCAGCGTATTCACTCGGCACCTCATATGTAATCGAGATGTTTCATAGCTCCGGACCAGTTGCGATCAACTATTGTACCGGTCCGCCATTCGTCGGAGAGTTCGACATGATCGGAGCGCTGCCTCTCATTCCCAGTACAATCTCCACCGCACGCGACAGATTTCCTCTTTCGGGCTCTTCTCAAGGGACTCGCCACGCGATAGAGGCAGTGATCGGCGCACGTGAGATCCTGCCAAGTCCATGCGACATTCCGGAAAATTGGTAAAATCGTTTGTTTCAATCAAATGCATCCACGCTATGGATAGCTAAGACATGCGTTTCAAAGGGCTCGATCTGAATCTTCTCGTCGTTCTCGACGCGCTGCTGAGCGAGCGCGGCCTCACGGCGGCGGCACGCCGCATCAACCTAACCAAATTCATGGGGGTTGGTGGATGTGGCGCAAGCCGTTGAAATGACGTAGGATTTGGTTGCTTAAGCCGATCCGAACCATTTCCCGGAGACCACACCCACCATGAACGATCTTGCGCTGCCGCTGAGCGGTTTGTCATCAGTCGGCGGCAAGTCCGTCGTCGCCCGTTTCGACGGCGGCATGCTGTCGTCCAACAGCGGCGTTCTGGCCTTGGCCGAGGTGGAAAAGCGGTTGCGGGTGGCCGAGCGTCTGGCGCGTTGCATCGACGATCCGCGCTGCCCGGACCAGGTCGTCCACAGCCTGGCGGACATGATCGGCTTTCGCATGAAGATGATCGCCGCCGGCTACGAGGACGGCAACGACGCCAACCGGCTGCGCCGCGATCCGGTCTTCAAGATGGCCCAGGATGCGCTGCCGTCGGGTCGGGATCTGGCGTCGCAATCGACGATGTGCAGGCTGGAGAACCTGCCCGGTGTGCGGGAGCTGGTCGCCATGGGGCGGGCGATGGTCGACCTCTACTGCGCCTCGTTCCGGCAGGTGCCGAAGCGGATCGTGCTCGACATTGACGACACCTTTGATGCCGTGCATGGCGGCCAGCAATTGCGCCTGTTCAACGCCCATTATGACGAATACGGCTTCCAGCCGATCGTGGTGTTCGACGGCGATGGCCGCTTCGTCGGTGCGGTTCTGCGGCCGGCCAAGCGGCCGAGTGGGGGCAGAACTCTGCCCCCACCTGCGCCGCCTGGTGCGGGCGATCCGGAGCAATTGGCCGAACACCCGGATCCTGATCCGGGCCGACAGCCATTATTGCAGTCCGCCGGTCATCGACTGGTGCCGCGCCAACGGTGTCGACTTCATTCTCGGCGTGGCGTCCACCACCACATTGCGCAAGCATGTCGCGGACCTGGAAGTCAGCACGCACGCTGGCGCGTTTTGAAGCGTCGGCGAAGACGGACAAGGTCCGCAGGTTCAAGGAATTCTTTGACGGCGCCGGCAGCTGGAGCCGTGTCGAGCGCATCATCGCCCGGGTCGAGGTCGGCGCCCAAGGCGCCGACACCCGCTTCATCGTCACCAACCTTGCCGGTGGCAAGGCCAAGGCGCTCTACGAGGATGTCTACTGCCGGCGCGGCGCTGCCGAGAACCACATCAAGTCGTGGAAGACGCATCTCGCCGCCGACCGCACCTCCTGCACAAGAGCGACGGCCAACCAGTTCCGGCTCTTCCTGCATGCCGGCGCCTACTGGCTCATGTGGGGCCTGCGCGCCCCAATGCCGAAATGCTCGAGCTTCGCAGTCGCCCAATTCGACACGCTGCGACTGCGCCTCATCAAGATCGCCGCGCGCGTGGTCGAGATGAAAACCCAGATCCGCCTGCACCTGCCGACCTCCTGCCCGGACCAGCGCATCCTGCGCATCGTGCTTGATCGGATCCCGCAGCTCGTGACGTAGCCGACGGGGCGCCAACGCCCCGAAACGAACCCGCCGACCGCAACCCGCAAACCCCCGCCTGCCATCACGACGGAGCAATCCCGGCGCCTGACGAGGCGCGTGGAAAAGCACCGCAACGGCGACCACAACGTCGCTTCAGGCCTTCAAAAGCTTATTGCCGTGCATCAAGGCGGCTAGAAGCGCGCCGGCAGCCTGGCGGGGGGCTTGGGGTTAGACTGCCGGCGCACGCCACTCATGAAGAGCGGCCCCTTTTTGCGGTTCCGACACCCATAGTCAACCCGGCAGCGTCTGGATGCCCGCTGTGCTCTTTTCAGAGCGGCTCGCGATGCCGGCCATGTCGGCCGATCCTGCCTAGGATGGTTGCGACTCTCGTCGGCCGAGTTGATGCTCCAGCCAGTATCGCCTTGCCGACCAGCATGAGTTCGCCGTTAGCAATCCATCGTCGCGAGCCGATGCTATCGTGCACGTGTCGCAGCACTCCGGGCGGCTATATCGCCGAAGACAGCATGACGAAGTTCCAACTTCCTGTTCGGCGAGCCCGTGTGCAGTTCCTGAATCGGACAGTGGACGAGAATTCTCTTGGCGGTACTGCGCCAGAAGGCATTCGCGTCCAACGGAATCAAGCGACGACTATCAGCCGCAAACTTCACATCACAAGAGCGGTCTTCCACCCATTGCAGATTATCCGACTGATCAGGCGGCGTCCGATATGTCCGACTCTGCCTCGAGAATTCCCACAGGTATGGACAGCGATCTCGCTATCCGATTCCGATAGCCCTTATTGTACTTTAGACCCCGCTCGATGTTTTGGATTTCCTGAGCGGCAAGCCCGCACGCGACCGCGAGGTCCTCGATTGAATACCCAAGGTGCTCACGATAAGCGCGGATGATGTGGGTCCCCTGCGATATAGCCGTCAAGACTGGCTCGGGAATGCGCGAATCCTTCATAAACATCTCCAAGAAGATGGGAGCGCCTGACAAATCGGGAGATTTCCTCCCCGACCCTGGCGCACACCCAGCAAATCAAAAAAATGGACGTCCATTCGGCCGGACCGGCCTCATCCATGGAATGGGCCACTTGAAATTGGCAGCCGGGTCGGAATATGGCGGCTCACCTGCTTCTGATCAAGTTCTAAGAACCTGCCCGCCACGAGATGGCCTGATCGGCTGTAGCGCATTCGACCTGCGATCCTACACGACTCATTCTCCCCGATGGCTTTCTTGAACAGCAACTCGAACTCTCACTGACGCCTCCAGTGGCTATTCGCGGCACCGTCCACCCAGCCTCGCGGACGCTGATACCTTCGACCAATTTCCACCGCCGATGCAGCGAAGATGGACAAGCATCGCCACCTATAAAGGTTCACAATCACTCGACCGTGACCGATTTTGCGAGATTGCGCGGCTGGTCTACGTCTGTGCCCATGAAGAGCGCCGTGTGGTAGGCAAGAAGCTGTATCGGCAGCGAGAAGATCATCGGCGCGATAATCTCGTCGACAGCCGGCAACACGAGCGTGTGCATGGTGTTGAGTTTCGATGCGGCTGCCCCTTTTTCATCGGTGATGAGGATAATCCGCCCTCCACGGGCAGCCACTTCCTGCATGTTGGAGACGGTCTTGTCGAAAAAGCGATCATGGGGCGCGATGACGATCACTGGCATGTTGTCGTCTATCAATGCGATCGGACCGTGCTTCAATTCACCCGCCGCATAGCCCTCGGCATGGATGTAGGAAATCTCCTTGAGCTTCAGCGCACCTTCCATCGCTAGCGGGAAACTGGTGCCACGGCCGAGATACAGGACGTCACGACACTTTGACAGTTCGCGCGACAGGAACTCGATCTCCGGCTGGATGCTGTTGAGTACCTGGCCCATGACGCGCGGCACTTCGGCGAGGCTCCTGACGAGCGCCTGCAGCTCGTCTTCGGTTACGGTCCCGCGGGCTCTGGCGGCGCCGATGGCGAGTGCGGCTAGAACGGCAAGCTGGCAGGTAAACGCCTTGGTGGAGGCGACGCCGATCTCCGGTCCGGCAAGGATCGGGAAGACCGCATCGGCCTCCCGAGCGATGGTCGATTCGCAGGCATTGACGATAGCGCCAATTTTCAGCCCACGCTCCTTGCAGTACCTCAACGATGCGAGCGTATCGGCGGTTTCGCCGGACTGCGAAATGAAGAGAGCCGCCGACTGCGGCGACAACGGGATCTCGCGGTAACGGAATTCGGACGCAACGTCGATTTCAACCGTCAGGCGCGCATAGCGCTCGAACCAGTATTTTCCGATCAGTCCGGCGAGATAGGCGGTCCCGCAGGCCGAGATCGCCAAGCTCGGGATCCTGGCGAAATCGATGCCAGAAACCATGTCGGCGCGATTCTCTATGATGTTGCTATAGTGACGGAGAGCATGGGCGATGACTTCGGGCTGCTCGTAGATTTCCTTCTCCATGAAGTGGCGATGATTGCCCTTGCTGGCCAGATCGGCCGCGGCCGTGGAGGTATGGCGCGGACGCTCGACGGGATGGCCGTCGAAATCGAAGATATGGGCGCCCGAATTGCCGACAATGGCCCAGTCGCCCTCGATGAGATAGGTAATTTCATTGGTGAAGGGAGCAAGCGCGATCGCGTCGGAGCCCAGGAACATCTCGCCGTCGCCGTGACCGATCGCCAGCGGCGGTCCGTTGCGCGCCGCCATGATGGTCGACGGATCATCTTCGAAGAGGACGGCAAGCGCATAGGCGCCCCTGACGCGTTTCAGCATGGCACGCATCGCCTCTTGCCGCCTCATGCCCTCCCGGCGGTGTCTTGCCAAGAGATGCGCGATGACCTCGGTGTCGGTGTCGGTCTGGAACTCGGCGCCAGCCGCCGCCAATTCGTCCTTCAGCTCGGTGAAATTCTCGATGATGCCGTTATGGACGACGGCGACACCGTCGGTAAAGTGCGGGTGTGCATTGTGTTCCGTCGAGGCCCCATGGGTTGCCCAACGCGTGTGGCCGATGCCGATGTTGCCGCTCAGCGGCTCTTCCTTCAGTCTCCTCTCGAGATTGACGAGCTTGCCCTCGGCGCGCCGGCGGTGCAAGGCACCTTCGGTGATCGTCGCAACGCCGGCGGAATCATAGCCGCGATATTCCAAACGCTTCAATGCGTCGACCAACCGATCCGACACCGGCTGTTGCCCAACGATGCCAACAATCCCGCACATGTTCGTCTCCCCATTCTTGCCGGCAGCTTCAGCCCACGCGAGACGGATACCCATCCGGCCGCGTTCATTGGGGACCTTGTAGTAGTATTCGGTAATATTGGTACAATTGATTGTAGGGATAACTATCATCCACCCCATGGATGAGCCGCGTTTGTGGGCCCTGATCTAACTTCTCGTTGCGCCTGACGCCCTCATGCCCGAACGCAAGCCCACACCCCGCGGCACGAAGGAACAATCGGCCATGCGCGAACCATCCCGGCTACGCACCTGACCACGGACCGCCGCCGCTCGTGATCACGCGGTGATCGGCATGATCACAAGCACTGTAGTTAGGCAGCGTCAGCGACGCATGATCGGCATCATCATCATCGGCAACGTCGGCGCCGTCGGCATGATTCACGTGTTCGTCACGTTGATCATAATCATCGTCGCCGCCGATCAACTTTCTGATTGCCTGCCGCTTTGACGCGGCTTTCGCCGGTAGAGCTTAGCCCGCGATGGCCTATCAAAACGCTGTTAGTCGGCATGGCCGAAACCGAGAGTCAGGCGGCGCACGCCACAGAGCACGTTCAGCGACCGTTTCAGTCAGCGCCGGCTTTCTTGGGGTTCGTAGCGGTCATCAGGATTCTCGGGGCATGAATGCACTATCACGAAAGCGTTGGTTCTCAGTGCTTCGTCCGTATTACTCAAACCCGATTCCCGCAGCGGAAGAACTAGGCGCGTGTCACGTTTTGTACAAGGCACAATAGCAGTGAGAAATGGAGATTGATGCCTGCCCGTTTTCGGATAAGACAATCACCGAGCTGTCACCCGAATTACATCAGGAACTGTCTATAGCCACCGCCCATCAGGTAGCGGCCACGTTGGATGGCGCGACGCACCTGATCGCGAAGATGGCTACCTGGATGAGACCAATCTTCTTCGACACGGCGTCTCCCGAACAGGGCAATGGCGATCTCCTGATGAGATGCTCCCGCAAGCGAGCCATCCAAAGCCTGGAGCACGATACGCAGACGCGCTCCGCGGGGTTCCGGCGGAAAGCAAGCAGCTGCCAGGCGGCCGCAACCACTGATGTGGTTCAGGAACTGAAGGGCAGCGACATGGAACTTCAGGTGCTGCGGCTGCACGATCGCGTCGACATATAGCCGCAACGGGCGGAGAACGGATGCACCGGAAAGGGCGATCTGCAGACTCCGGCAGTCCTCCCTCAGCAGCACGTGCTGCACGCCGGCAGGTGTCAGCAGGATGTCCTTGCAGCATGAGAGCGACGAAAGATCAAGCGGTTCAAAATCGTGGTCGAGCCCAACCAGCTCCGCGGCCGCTCGTAGAATACGGTCGCAGTCGCGCGGATCCCAAAAGACCCTTGCCGACGTAGCGTCCGACTGTGGCGCGTCCGCGAAAAAGGAGGCTCCATTGTCTTAGGAAAGATGATCCTGTCGTCAACTCGATTATGTTCATGTCGGCCTGGGCTCCGACAATGCAGGCGGACGGTGCCATTTTGGCGTGGTCGCGCTGGAATTGTGGATTGCGCCGAAGAAACTCCCAGGCCCAGGCAGTGCGTGGCAATCGTCTGCTATAGTGGTAAGCTTCGTGACGACGCCAGTCCGGCCAGCATACAAGACCGACCGTCGCTTCCTTGGGCAGACCAGCATCCTTCACGGCTCAGGTGTCCACAATGCCGACGGGCCTAGAACCGGTTGCCACAGTACCGGTCCGCTCAGACGTCCCCTGCTGCGGATGCGCAAAAGGCTCGCGCGGGAAATCTCGAGAAACCCGGCCACCGCCTCCGTTTTGCCGACGGACTTGGGTTGTCCGATGCGCGACAATGGCCACGTCGCGAGGCGAAGGATCCGTTCCATGCGCGTGTCCGTCACCGTTACTATCCGGGTCAGATCCTCGGCCAAGCCGAACTCGATCATGCCCGCGAAGAGCTCGTAGGTTGCCTGGGCCAGTCCGCCCGCTGCCTTGGGCGCCGACGGAGGAAGATCGAGCGCGAAACGACTGCTCTCCCATATGTCGGAGGTCGAGGGCACGACGTCAGCACCCAGCAGCACCGGGAACGTGTCGCGCAACATTGTGGGTCCGGTGCTGGGCAAAAGACGCACGCAACCGCGAATTCGCCAGTCGGATCCCTTGAGGAGCAGATAGACAGGCTTCAGACCATCAAACGGGTCTGTTTCCATCTGGTCTTCGGTATCAACTTCCCAATCGAGCCTTTCCTTGAACACCCGAAACCTGAGCCCGTGCATCTCTTTGAGCTCGCTTGCGAACTCGTCGTAAAGGTCTGGTGTTATCAGCTGCATCATGGTCGCCTCCGTGCGGGATGTGTTCCCGCCATCGAAGGGCAAAGCCGGCAGCGATGCAGCCTGTAGAGGTTTACAGCTATCGTGGCCGACGAATCAGGATCTCGCCTGGCCGGAGGCAGCCAGTCGTGCAACGGCCTGGTTGATCGTTCGAACGCCAAGCTTTGCCTTGGCGTTTTCCAGATGAAAGGTCACGGTGCGCTTTGAGACGCCGAGAAGCTGGCTGATAACCCAAGCCGACTTGCCGCGCGCCGCCCATTTCAGGCACTCGAACTCCCGCGGGGTGAGCGTTACACCATCCACCACGCGATCGTCGGCGAGCCTGCGCCGGACATGGATATGAAAGTTGATGGCCACCAGCTGCAATGCTTTTTCGTAACGTGTCAGTGACCGCAACAGAGGCGGACGGGACTCGTCGGAAGCAAAGGTCAGGGCAGCAAACCGGCCGCGATGATCATGCATGGACATCGTCAGGCCGCCGCGGATGCCAAACTCAGCCGCACTCTCCAGAATTTGTTGCTGCGAATTCGGCAGACAGTGCCGCGCGCGATCCACCCCCCAATCGAAGGTATCCCAGCCTTGCAGCCCGCGCAGGATGACCGGATCAAGACTGTGGTATCGCTGTTGCAGATAACGTGATGTCCAGGATGAAGGATAGTTTGAGATCAATTGCGGGGCGTCGCCGGAGGCCGACGGGTAAGTGAAATAGGCGAATAGCGGAAAATCGAAGCCGGCTGCAGCGGATGCCATTGCCTCACGGAGATCGGCAGCATCAACACTTGCAGACAGTTGCTCGACGAAGTTCTCAAACACGCGATGCATTTGCGCTTTGCGTAACCTCCGTGATCGCTCGATGCCAGGCAGAGACCTTGTTTTAAACGATCCCGGACGGATACAGCGCGTGCCGAGAACCCCGTTAACCTGTTGAAACCCGTGATATTCTGACGTTGTCTATGAGCCGTGTACCGCCGAGCCAGGCCGCGACAAGCAAGCGTGCAGGTCGGTCAAGGCTTGTCATCGGTCGCAGATCTGCCTCGTCGCGAAGTTCCAGGTATTCGACCTCGCGATAGCCCGCAGCCAGAATTGCTGCGCGCGCTTCGGCAAGCGTTGGCAGGACGGGCGAGTCGCGGGCAAGCCGCTCAGCCGTCTCGAGCAAGACCGATGATAGCTCGGGGGCAACAGCACGCTCTGCTGGCGAGAGCCGGACATTGCGCGATGATAGTGCAAGACCGTCGGCTTCGCGGACTGTCGGACAAGGAACAATGGTGATTGGAATATCCAGGTCCCGGGCCATACGCCTGACTAGCTGAAGCTGCTGAAAGTCCTTTTCGCCAAAGAAGCCGAAGTCAGCGCTGGTCTGCAGGAAGAGCTTGGCGACGACGGTCGCCACGCCATCAAAATGTCCCGGCCGGAAGGCACCGCACAGGCCCTCGCTGACACCGGACACCGAAACGGTCGTGGCGAAGGCCGCCGGATACATTTCTTCTGCATCCGGCGCATAAAGCAGGTGCGCGCCAAGCGGTGCCAGCTTGGCGGCATCCTCGTCCTCGGTGCTCGGATACGCGGCGAGATCGGCCTGGCTGTTGAATTGCTTCGGGTTGACGAAGAGCGTCACGATCACCCGGTCGGCCTTCTCGAGTGCCGCGCGCACCAGGCTGAGATGGCCCTCATGCAGGACGCCCATCGTTGGCACCACGGCAATCCTCACGCTCTCGCGGCGCCATGCGGCGACAATTTCGCGAAGCTGGGCAACGCTCCTGACAATCGGCACGCTCACGCTGCTTCTCCGTTCTTGGTGGCGTCCGCGTCGGCGGGCTTGCGCGCATCGGCAAACACGTGCTCGGCGGCCGGAAACTGGCGCTCCTTCACTTCCCGCGCATAGGCCGCGATCGCAGCCGCAGCGGCCTCCCCCATTTCAGCATAGCGCTTGACGAATTTGGGCCGGAAGTCGCCGAAGAGGCCCAGCATGTCGTCGACGACGAGAATCTGGCCGTCACAGGCTGCCGAGGCACCGATGCCAATGGTCGGGGTCGCCACCTCCCCGGTGATCCGGCGGGCGAGCGCCTCGGGAACCTTCTCCAGCACGACCGCAAAGGCGCCCGCTTCGCTCACCGCAAGCGCGTCGCGCCTGATGCGCTCGGCATCCCCGCCTCTGCCCTGCACGCGGTAGCCACCGATGGTGTTGATCGCCTGCGGCGTCAAGCCGACATGGGCCATGACCGGCACGCCGCGCGCGGCGAGGAAGCCGATCGTCTCTGCCATCGTTTCGCCGCCTTCGAGCTTGACGGCCGCGCAGCCGGTCTCGGCCATGACGCGCGCGGCATTGCGGAAAGCCTGCTCGGGGCTTTCCTCGAAGGAACCGAACGGCAGGTCGACGACCATCAGCGCCTGCTCGAGGCCACGGCGCACGGCCTGGCCGTGCGTGATCATCATCTCCAGCGTCACACCGAGCGTCGAGGGCAGGCCGTGGAGAACCATGCCGACGCTGTCGCCGACCAGCACCACATCGCAATGGGGATCGACAAGCCGGGCGACTGGCGTCGTGTAGGCGGTAAGGCAGACGAGCGGCGTCCCACCTTTGCGCGAACGAATATCCGGCGGTGTGATCGCCTTGGTGTCACCAAACGCACTCAATGGACCCTCCTTCCCCAACGTTACCAACCGCGGGTGTCGCGTTTGCCACATTTTTGTGCAAGTGCGAAGAGCTAAAAATGGCCGTGCAGCTGTGCGGTGTTGACGTGCGGACAGGCGCGCTTACACTTAAATCGATTCAGGCGCCCCCGAGCTGGCCAACCACTTTCGCGAACATGGACGATCAGGCAAAAGGACCCAGGAAAGACAGAGCCGCCGTCAAGGCCGACGAAGTCAAAGTGGACCTGATCGCCTTTGTCGTCGCCGTAAACGACAGTGAACCCTGTGTCCTCACCATCGGCCAGGCGGACACCCTTCCCTCCGGACCATTTGCGCTTGAGCACCGATCGCTGCAATCCGGTTTGAGGGGGTGGGTCGAGCAGCAGACCGGCCATCCGCTGGGGTATATTGAGCAACTCTACACCTTCGCGGATCGGGATCGCATCGGCGCCGAGCGCCAGCAGCGCGTCATCTCCATCAGCTATCTCGCATTGACCCGCAAGGAACAGGCAGCTGGCTCGCCCAAGTGCGGCTGGCAGAGCTGGTATGAATATTTTCCATGGGAGGACCACCGCTCCGGCACGCCTCCGGTCGTGCTGGACGTTCTGCGACCGCGCCTGATTGAATGGGCAGACGGCGTCAGCGACGCGGCCACGCGACATGAACGCTGGCAGCGGGCGACGATAGCCTTCGGCTTCGACGACCGCCTTTGGAACGAGGAACTCACGCTTCAACGCTATGAGTTAGTCTACGAAGCAGGCCTGGTCCAAGAGGCCGGAAGCGGACGGGACGCGACGCTGCCTCCGCTGGTGCCCAGCAAGTCTATGGTCGCCGATCATCGCCGCATCGTGGCGACCGGCATTGCGCGGCTGCGCTCCAAGATCAAATACCGGCCGGTCGTCTTTGAGCTGATGCCGCCGGTCTTCACGCTTTTACAGCTGCAGCGAACCGTGGAGGCGCTTGCCGGCAGGCTCGTGCGTAAGCCGAACTTTCGCCGGCTGATCGAGCAGCAGGAGCTGGTCGAAGAGACCGGAGAGGCAACCGCGGAGACCGGCGGCCGGCCAGCGAAGCTTTACCGGTTCCGCCACGCCGTTCTCGACGAGAGGGTCATCGCCGGGACAAAATTGCCGCTGGCGCGGGGTTGACATCGCTTATACTCACAGCAAGTATATGCTGGTTATTTTCAACTAGAGTATAAGCTGGAGGGGTCGATGAGCGCCGTGCTGCCTGCGACCGCGTTTCTCTACGAGCGCGTCCGACGAGTGATCCCGCCGATCGAATGGCCGGCTTTCGTCGAGGATATCGAGGCGATCCTTGCACTGAAGCGCGAGCGCAACGCCATCATCCTGGCGCACAACTATCAGACCCCCGAGATCTTCCATTGCGTGGCCGACATCGTCGGCGACAGCTTGGCACTGGCCCGCACGGCTGCGACGATCGAGGCGCAAGTCATCGTGCTGGCCGGCGTACATTTCATGGCCGAAACGGCCAAGCTGCTCAATCCGCAAAAGACGGTGCTCATTCCCGACCTGCGGGCAGGCTGTTCGTTGGCGGAATCGATCACGGCAGAAGACGTGCGCTTGATGCGCCAGCGTTATCCCGGCGTGCCGATCATCACTTATGTCAACACGTCGGCCGAAGTGAAAGCCGAGTCGGATATCTGCTGTACGTCCGGCAACGCCAAGGCGGTCGTCCAATCCCTTGGCGTTCCCCAGGTGATCATGTTGCCGGACGAATATCTGGCCCAGAATATCGCCGCCCAGACCGATGTGCAGATCATCGCCTGGAAAGGGCATTGCGAGGTGCATGAGCGCTTTACACCGGCCGACATCCGCGAGTTGCGCGAAAGCCATCCCGGCGTGATCGTGCTCGCGCATCCCGAATGCCCGCCCGACGTCGTGGCTGAAGCAGATTTTTCCGGCTCGACCGCTGCCATGTCCGACTATGTCGAAAGGCAAAGGCCGGCACGTGTCGTGCTGATGACGGAATGTTCGATGAGCGACAACGTCGCGTTAGCGCACCCAGAGGTCGAGTTCATCCGGCCCTGCAATTTGTGCCCGCACATGAAGCGGATCACGCTTGCCAACATCCGCATGGCGCTCGAGCAGAACCACCATATCGTAACCATCGAACCCGGGATCGCCGGGCGCGCGCGGCTTGCGGTCGAACGGATGCTGGCAATTTGAGCGCCGATGTCCGCAGCATCTTCGGGCGGCCGATCATCATCGGCGGCGGCATCGCCGGACTGATGACCGCGCTTCAACTGGCGCCGGAGCCGGTGCTGCTTCTGTCCAGGACGCTGCTGGGAGCTGACAATTCGAGCACGTGGGCACAGGGTGGTCTGGCTGCAAGTTTCGGCGAAGACGACGATCCGGAACTGCACCTGGCCGATACGCTTGCCGCCGGGGATGGTCTCTGCGACACAGACGTGGCGAGCCGCATCCTCCAAGCCGCGCCCAAGGCGATAGAGGGGCTTGCGGGCTTTGGGGTTCCCTTCGACCGTACGTCGAAAGGATCACTGTGCCTCGGATTGGAGGCCGCACACAGCCGACGTCGCATCGTTCATGCGCATGGTGACGGCACCGGGCGTGAGATCATGCGTGCCCTGATCGCGGCTGTGCGTTCCACTCCGTCGATTGTTGTCGTGGAGGGCGTGGAAGCGCGCCGACTGGCGGTGCGAGAGAATGCGATCCGAGGCGTCTGGGCGAGCGGTTCGATAGGACCTGTCTTCTTCGGCTCACGGCGGGTCGTCCTCGCCACCGGTGGGATCGGGGGACTGTTTCTCGACACCACCAATCCTTCGGGCAGTTGCGGACAGGGCCTGGCGCTTGCGGCCCGCGCTGGAGCTGTCCTTGCCGACCTCGAGTTCATCCAGTTCCACCCGACCGCGCTTGACGGCCCGGAACGCCCTATGGCGCTGGTCAGCGAGGCCGTCCGCGGCGAAGGTGCTGCCCTGATCGACGAAACCGGCCAGGCTTTTCTCCAGAGCGTGTCAGGGGCGGAACTTGCGCCTCGTGATGTCTTGGCGCGCGCCGTCTGGAACCATCTTGCCAACGGCCACCGTGTTTTTCTCGACGCGCGGCAACGGCCTGGCCCGGAATTTGCTCGACACTTCCCGACAATTGCATCAGCCTGTCGTGGAGCCGGCATCAATCCCGCGCGCGATCTCATCCCCATTCGTCCGGCCCAACACTACCACATGGGTGGCGTTGCCGTGGACGGCTCCGGTAGGACGTCCGTCAAGGGGCTGTGGGCCTGCGGCGAAGTCGCTTCGACAGGACTGCATGGCGCCAACAGGCTCGCCAGCAATTCCTTGACCGAGGCCGTCGTGTGCGCGCGCTGGGTCGCTGAAAGTGTCGCCGGAACGCCTGCTCGCAGAACAAGGCCTGCGGTTGCGGACGTTCACCCATCGCCCGCTCCGATACCCGTGCGTGTTTTCCTGTCGCGCGCACTCGGCATCGTCCGGGATGGTGAAGGTCTGAAAGCAGCCGCATATGCCTTGTTGCCGCTCGCCGAAAGCAAGGACGCGGCCTCGGATCCGGCGGCTGTCGGGCTAATGATCGCGGTTGCCGCCCTGTTGCGCGAAGAAAGCCGCGGCGCTCATTACCGGACAGACTTTCCTCATCATGCGACTGTCGCCCGACGGTCCGAAATCACCCTCGAAGCCGCCTTGGCCGCTGCGCGGGAACTCGGACACTCGCCAAGCCTCGAAGGGGCAAAATGATGACGCTCTCACCGCTTCCCACGGTCATGCTTGAGCCGCTTGTAAGGGCAGCTCTTCTTGAAGACCTTGGCAGAGCCGGCGACTTGACCACGGAGGCCATCATCCCGAAGGCACACCAAGCGGGAACCGTGCTGGCGGCGCGCCAGTCCGGAGTTGTCGCCGGCCTCGATCTGGCGATGCTCGCTTTCCGCTTGATTGATCCTGATGTCGAAATTTCGGTGGAGCGGGCAGACGGCTGCAATGTCATGGATGGAGAGGTCATTGCATCAGTGGTTGGCCCTGCCCGGGGCATTCTCACAGCCGAACGGACGGCACTCAATTTTTTGTGCCATCTGAGCGGCATCGCTACAGCAACGGCATCGATCGTCGCTGCGGTTCGTGGATATGGCGCGAAGATCGTCTGCACGCGCAAGACGACGCCCGGATTGAGGGCAGTCGAAAAGTATGCGGTGCGCGCGGGTGGCGGATCCAATCACCGTTTCGGCCTCGACGACGCAATTCTGATCAAGGACAACCACATCGCCATCGCAGGCGGCGTTCGCCCGGCGCTCGAGCGAGCACGAAGACGGGCCGGTCATCTCGTCAAGATCGAAGTCGAGGTCGATACGCTGGCCCAGTTGGAGGAGGTACTTGGCTTCGCTCCCGATGCGATTCTGCTCGACAACATGTCCCTCGCCGATCTTCGCCGGGCCGTCGCAATCGTTGGCGGCCGTGCTATCACCGAGGCTTCTGGCGGGATCGCATCCGATACAGCGCGAGCGATTGCCGCGACCGGCGTCGATCTGATTTCGGTCGGCCGACTGACCCACAGCGCGCCGATCCTGGATATCGGCCTCGACTATTGGGGCTCATGATTGTCTGAGGAACGAACAGGATCGAATCAACTGTCCTTTCCGATCGTCGTCAATCAGACAGCAAAGCAAGGCAGAACCGGAGGAACAGCATGGACATGCAAACAGCCAGTCCAACGCAGACATCGCCACAGGCTCCATCCCCTGACCCTGGAGCGTGGACCCTGGAGAAGGCTCAGGCACTTCACGATGCCCCCTTCAACAATCTCCTCTTCCTCGCGCAAACCGTGCACCGCCAGAATTTCGATCCCAACAAGGTCCAGCTCAGCCGGCTGCTCAGCATCAAGACGGGCGGATGCCCGGAGGATTGCGGCTATTGCAGCCAGTCGGCGCATCACGAGACCGGCCTGAAGGCGTCGAAGCTGATGGAGGTCCGGCGCGTCGTCGCCGAGGCGAAGAAAGCGCGTGACGCCGGCGCAACCCGCTATTGCATTGGCGCGGCCTGGCGAAACCCCAAGGCGCGCGACATGGATGCGGTGGTGGCGATGGTCGAAGGCGTCAAGGCGCTGGGCATGGAGACCTGCATGACGCTCGGCATGCTCGATCGTGAGCAAGCCGCTCGACTGAAGCAGGCTGGTCTCGACTTTTACAACCACAACATCGATACGTCGGAACGCTACTACAGCGAGATCATCAGCACGCGCAGCTTTGCCGACCGGCTCGAGACGCTCGAGCACGTTCGCCAATCCGGCATCAACGTCTGCTGCGGCGGCATTGTCGGCATGGGCGAGGAGCCGGTGCACCGGATCGGCATGCTGGTGACGCTGGCCAACCTGCCGGAACATCCGCAAAGCGTTCCGATCAACATGCTGATCCCGATCCCCGGCACCCCGCTTGCCGACGCCAAGCCGATCGAGCCGATCGAATTCGTGCGCGTGATCGCGCTGGCACGCATCATGATGCCGAAATCGCATATCCGTCTTTCCGCCGGCCGTACGGCCATGACCGACGAGATGCAGGCGCTGTGCTTTTTTGCCGGCGCCAACTCGATCTTCGTCGGCGACACGCTGCTGACGGCGGACAATCCCGGTGAGGACAAGGATACCCTGCTGTTCCGGCGCCTTGGCATCGAGCCGATGGAACTCGAGGCGCAATGAACGGGGCACCGCTTGCCCGCTATGAGGCGACCTTGCAGGGACTGGCGCGCAAGGACCGGCTGCGGACGCTGAAGCCGCGCGCCGGGCGCGACTTCTCGTCGAACGACTATCTCGGGCTTGCCGCCTCCAAAAGACTTGGCGAAGCGGTTGCGGCGGCGATTGCGCGTGGCACGCCGGTTGGCGCCACCGGGTCGCGGCTGTTGCGCGGCAATGCGCCGGAACACGAGCAGCTCGAGGCAGACGCGGCGGCATTCTTTGGAGCCGACCGCGCGCTGTTCTTCGGCAGCGGCTACATCGCCAACTTCGCTCTGCTGACGGCGCTGCCGCAGAAGGGCGACCTTTTGATCCTCGATGAGCTCGCCCATGCCAGCATGCATGAGGGTGCGCAGGCCGGGCGCGCACAGTTGGTGCTGGCCGCGCACCACGACGTCGATGCTGTCGAGGATGCGATCACACGTTGGCGCGCCGAAGGCGGCATGGGATGCGTCTGGATCGCGGTGGAAAGCCTTTACAGCATGGATGGCGATTGCGCGCCTTTGGAGAGCCTGGTCGCGCTTGCCGATCGGCACGACGCATTCATCGTCATTGACGAGGCGCATGCCACCGGCGTCTGGGGACCGGACGGCCGGGGGCTGGCCGCCGCTTTCGAGGGCCGCGACAACATCGTCGCGCTCCACACCTGCGGCAAGGCGCTCGGCGCATCTGGTGGGCTCGTGACCGGGCCGAGGACACTGTGCCAGTATCTGATCAACCGTTGCCGGCCATTCATCTACGCCACAGCGCCATCGCCGCTGATGGCGGTCGCGGCGCGCGAAGCGCTCGCAATGCTCGCCGACGAGCCTATGCGGCGTGTTCAGCTACATGAACGCGTTGCCCTCGCAGGCCGCCAATTGGTCGATCGCTGCGGCGTCACGCCCAGCGGCTCGCAAATCCAGCCATTTGTCATCGGCGATGTCAGGCGCACCATGGCAGTGTCGGCGCGCCTGCAGGCCCGCGGCTTCGACATACGCGGCATTCGTCCGCCGACCGTGCCCGAGGGCACGTCACGGCTGCGCATCTCACTGACGCTCAATATCGGCGAAGCCGACATTTCCGCCATGGTCGAGGCGCTCGTCGAGGTGTTGGCCCAGACATGACCGGAGGCGACATGACCAAGCGCATCGTCATCACCGGAACAGACACCGGAATTGGCAAGACGGTGTTTTCGGCCGGGCTTGCCGGCCTGCTTGACGGTTTCTACTGGAAGCCGGTGCAATCGGGCCTCGACGGCGAGACCGACAGCGAGGCGGTTGCGCGACTTGCCGGGCTGCCGTCGGGGCGCGTGCTGCCGGAAGCCTACCGCTTGAAGAGCCCGCTTTCGCCGCATCGTTCGGCCGAAATCGACGACGTTTCGATCGAGGCTGCCGATCTTTCGTTTCCGGTCCTGCCGACACCGCTCGTCATCGAAGGCGCCGGCGGGCTGATGGTGCCGCTGAACCGCCGGACAAGGTTCATCGACATATTCGAGCAATGGCAGTTGCCGGTCATTCTGTGCGCCCGCACCGCGCTCGGAACAATCAATCACACCCTGCTGTCGATCGAGGCCCTGCGGGCGCGCGCTATCCCGCTGGCTGGCATCGCCTTCATCGGCCATGAGATGACCGATACGCAACGGACGATCGTGGAATTCGGCGACGTGCCGCAACTCGGCAGGCTGCCGCACCTCGATCCGCTGACGGACAAAACGCTGAGACAAGCGATGATTGCCGGCTTCGACCTCGCTTTGATTGCCGGAGGCGAGTGATGTCGCATTCCCGTGTGTGGCATCCCTTCACCCAGCACGCGCTCGAGCCTTCGACCCCTAAAATCCTGCTGACTGAAGGGGCCTATCTCCACAAGGCCGACGGAGCGCGCATTCTGGACGCCATTTCCTCCTGGTGGGTCGTCACCCATGGCCACCGCCATCCCCGCATCATGAAGGCCATCGAGACGACCGCGTCGAGCCTCGATCAGATCATCTTTGCGGGCTTCACCCACGAGCCGGCCGAACGGCTGGCCAGGGCGCTTGTCGACCTCGCACCCGCCGGCCTCGACCGGGTGTTCTATTCCGACAGCGGCTCGACCGCCGTCGAAGTCGCGCTGAAGATGGCGCTCGGCTATTTCCGCAACATCGGCGCGCCGCGCTCGCGCATCGTCGTCATGGAGCACAGCTATCATGGCGACACGATCGGCACGATGAGCGTCGGTGCCCGCGGTGTGTTCAACGCCGCCTACGAACCCTTGCTGTTCGAGGTCGACACCATTCCCTTCCCTGCCGCCGGGCGCGAACAGGAAACGCTAGATCGTTTCGAGGCCCTCAGCCGCGACCAGCGCGCCGCTGCGCTGATCGTCGAGCCGCTGGTGCTTGGCGCCGGCGGCATGCTGATGTATCCGGCATCGGTTCTGTCCGAATTGAAGAGGATCACTGAGGCCTCGGGCACGCTGCTGATCGCCGACGAGGTGATGACCGGGTGGGGGCGTACCGGAACCATGTTCGCCTGCGAGCAGGCGAACATCTCTCCGGACATGCTGTGCACCTCGAAGGGCCTGACCGGTGGCGCAATCCCGCTGGCCGCCACACTCGCCACCGATGCCATCTTCCAGGCTCACTATTCCGAGGACCGGAAGAAGACGTTTTTCCACTCGAGTTCCTACACGGCCAATCCGATTGCCTGCGCGGCAGCACTCGCCAATGTCGAGATCTGGCGTGACGAGCCGGTGGCCGAGCGGATCGCCACCCTGAGCGCGAGGCAGGCCGCCGGGTTTCGACGCTTTCGCGACAATGCCAACTTCACCGACAGCCGCGCGATCGGCACGATCCTGGCTCTCGACCTGCGCGCCGGCTCTGCCGGCTATCTGGCCGAGATCGGACCTAAGCTGCGGGCCTTTTTCCTCGAGCTCGGCCTGCTTGTGCGCCCGCTCGGCAATGTCCTTTATCTCATGCCTCCCTATTGCGTCACCGGCGACGAGCTCGATCGGCTCCATGACGCGATCGAGGAGGCCGGCGAACGCTTCGGTTCGAGCCCATGAGCAGGTTGTCGCGCCTTCTCGGGTTTGGCCATCATGCGCCTGGCCGAAAGGTGACGAATGCCGAAATCGAGAACAATCTCGGCCTCGAACCGGGCTGGATCGAGCGGCGTACTGGAATCCGGTCGCGCTTCTGGGCAACGGACGAAGACACGCTGTCTGGTCTTGCTGCCCAGGCCGGCGCCATGGCGCTGGCCAGCGCCGGCATTGCGCGCCACGACATCGGTCTGCTGCTGCTTGCCACCTCGACGCCCGATCACCTCCTGCCGCCCAGCGCGCCGCTGGTCGCACATCGGCTGGGGCTCGGCCGCGCCGGCGCTGTCGATCTGACCGGCGCCTGCGCCGGCTTCATCTATGCGCTGATGTTTGCGGACGGATTTACCCGCCTGCACGGCAAAGCGAGCCTTGTTATCGCCGCCAATATCCTCAGCCGCCGCATCAATCCCTCTGAGCGCGCCAGCGCCGTGCTGTTTGCCGATGCCGCGGGCGCCGTCGTGATCGGTCCGTGCGAGGATACTGATCGGGGGATTCTCGGTGCCTCCGTGGATTCGGACGGCTCGCGATACGGCCTGATCCAGATTCCCGCAGGAGGAAGCAACATCCCGTTCCACGGTGACCTCGACCTCGCGCAAACCCGAATGACGATGACCGACGGCCGCGAAGTGTTCGCAAAGGCCGTCGAGATGATGACCGATTGCTCGATAAGCGCGCTAGCCGCTGCCGGAGTGCGACCACAGGATGTCGACCGGTTCGTGCCGCATCAGGCCAATGCTCGCATTTTCGATGCTGTCGGGAGTAACCTCGGCATAGCGGATCAAGCAATTGTCAAGACGATTGCCGAATACGGCAACGCTTCGGCCGCGACGATCCCGCTCTCACTGTCGCTCGCCAATCAAGCGGAGCCGTTTCGGCCGGGCAAGAAAATACTCCTGGCGGCGGCAGGTGCGGGACTCAGCGGCGGGGCGCTCGTCGTCGGGATTTAGCCCAGCGAAGCTGCTCAACATCAGGACTGACTTTGTGAGATGAATAGGACAACGGGACCAATGCGAAAAATAGTCGCCGGCAAGCTGCACGGCATCCACGTCACCGAAGCAAACCTCAACTACCACGGTTCGATAACGCTCGACCCTGACCACTGCGAAGAAGCCGGGATCCTGCCAATGGATTCATGGGAGACATGGAGCAAGACTTCCGGCGCGAATCTCGACCTATGTCATCCTCGGCGAGCGCGGCTCTCGATGCTGCATCCTCAACGGCGCGGCCGCCCGGACCTGCCAGCCCACTCCATCCATCTGGACGAAGCGCGCATTCCTCTCTGAAGCCGCGGATCGTTACATTCGTCATCAACTATGTCGTCGGCTTTCTGACCGATGGCAATGCGCTGACGCGGACGGCGTTGACGATTAGATCGGCAGGGGCGCTTCAGCAGAACTTTCGCCGGTTGATGGAGCAGCAGGAACTGGTGGCGGAGACCGGCGAAAGTGCATTTGATACCGGCGGTCGGCCGGCGAAGCTTTATCGCTTCCGCCACCATGTCCTCGACGAAACGGAGGTCGCCCGGACAAAATTGCCGCTGGCGCGGGCTTGACATCCTTTATACTCAACGTAGAAATATCCCTTATAATCAATTCGATTATAACGAGAAATTCATTCGCACCGTCCGAACCCACGGTCTCGCTCGGGAAGCCCGTATGAGTGGATCGAAGTGATCTTGGAAATGAAACGCCCGAGGACGGGCTTTCAACCTTTGTCGTGAAGGAGGTGCCGCGCGAGTGGGCCAATGCCTTGCGGCAACGGTGAAGGATGTATACCGACAAAAACGCATGCGTCAAAGTCGGTATCGAATGTACAGTTCGTCTAAATGTGCGATACGTTTCGATTTGTGCGAGTAACACTTGGAGAGTGTCGCAACGCATCGTCCTGCTGGCAGCTGTTTTGGCGTCTGCCTTTGGCTTTTTTTTGCTGATCCTGATCCTGCAGATGGTCAGTTTTTTGGTTGACTAGGCACGCGCAAGCGGGATGGATCGCGCAGAGACACGCGCAAGTTTTTTTCGCCAGCGAAACCCCGACGACCTGATGGGGAGTCGCGCCAGCAGGGTGGGAGCCACGTCCAGTGCCACCGACCATGCGAGATGCCGATTGTTGGCGCGTCTGTCAGTTCGCGCGGCCATATTCATTCTGGTGCCGATCTGTTGCCTTTCTGCTTTTCCCATGCGTTTTAGGCCGAGCCAATTTGTGAAGCGGGCGGGCAATGGATCTGCGCCTCGCGATTGCCTGCCGTTGCCTTTTGATCTGGGCGGCATAATCCGAGAGCGAACGCTGCAACCGCGGTTCGAATTGCGCGAAGTTGAACCGGACTTCATCCGCCGTCAGGAACTGGTGGGTTGCGCCGGGAAAGCCGGCGACCATCACAAGGTCGCCTTCCTTGACGCCTGCACAGGCTATGGGTAGCCAACTCTTCGGCCGGTAAGGCACATTGTCGCGCGCATATGGCCGGGAGGAACCATCAGGAGCGACATAGGCGCGATAAAAGCCGAAGTCGCCTGTGTGGCGCGGCCACATCCAATTGTCCGTTTCGCCGCCGAAGTTACCGATGCCGAGCGCGGGCGCATAGACAAGGCGCACGTCCTCGATTTCGAGCTTCTGCTGGAGATAGTAGGAGGCGCGCCATAATAGGCCCCTACGTCGCAGCGGCGATTGGGCTGTCCTTCACATGCGGCGATCAGGGCCTTGCGGTTCGTGGCGAGCCGCTCATAGCGGGCAAACCCATTCAGCTTGTCCGAGACGCCCTTGAGTATTTCGGCGGTCACATCCCGCATGTCCTCGATCACATGGATTCGGCTGCCTGGCGCCGCGGGCAATTCTTCACCCAGGGCTCTTCGCCAGAAAGCCGTCTGTGAGATAGTCCTGGCCCTCTTTGCTGTGGTATTGGATGGATTCTAACACGCAATGATGATTGGTTGCGACCAGCCCTTGTGGACTGACGAACGAGGCGGAGCATCCGCCCAGTGATACGATCGCGTTGAGCGGGTCAGCGTCTAGACGGCCTAGCTGGGCGGGATCGATCTGGAGCCCATCCGCGCGCATGGCCGCGCACACTTCCGCAGTCTGGCCCGGCATCCACATACCTTCGTCCGCCGATGTAGCCGTGACCGTCCAGAGCAAGGCGATGGCAGTTGCTTTGGCCAAACATTTCAAATTCGAGTTCATGCTGACTGTCGCTCTCGTCTTGCCTCCTGTTCTCCGCAGATTGGATTGGTGACTATCGGGATGCCGGAGTCCTGGCGCCCGCGCGGCGGCCAACACCGTAAACACCGAGTGGACCCGTTAACCGCAAGAGTCCTGATGGCGTTCACCTCTCATATTTGTCGCGCGCAACGTTTGCGGATCATCCGCTGCACCAATCGTGCCAATTGAATAAAGCCTTCAGTTACAAATGGTGAGCCGCCCCATCCATGTCCGATCTCCGACGTCTTTCACGTAAAGGGCTCGGTGCTTCCACGCTCGTTTGCTCTTCGCCCGTCCCTCTTCCGTCTTGACTAGCAGGAGCCTACGGCCTATCTCACTGCCGCGTTAGCACTCGCTTCTGGTGAGTGCTAACCACGCTCCGGCAACGGAGAACCGTTCAACATCCGCACCAGGGAAATCCAAAAATGGCAAAGTCGAATTTCCGGCCGCTGCATGACCGCGTGGTCGTTCGTCGGGTTGAGTCCGAAGCGAAGACCGCCGGCGGGATCATCATCCCCGATACGGCTAAGGAAAAGCCGCAGGAAGGCGAGATCATCGCCATCGGTTCCGGCGCCCGTGACGAGGTCGGCAAGCTCGTCCCGCTGGACGTCAAGGCCGGCGACCGCATCCTGTTCGGCAAGTGGTCGGGCACCGAAGTCAAGCTCAATGGCGAAGACCTTCTGATCATGAAGGAAGCGGACATCATGGGCGTCATCGGCTGACACGCCGCCGCCTTTCATCCGCACCATCCAATCTGAATTTCGGGCGAAATGCCCAGGAGTAAAAAATGGCTGCCAAAGACGTAAAATTCTCCCGCGACGCTCGTGAGCGCATGCTGCGCGGCGTCAACATCCTCGCCGACGCGGTGAAGGTCACGCTCGGCCCCAAGGGCCGCAACGTCGTCATCGACAAGTCGTTCGGCGCACCGCGCATTACCAAGGACGGCGTCACCGTCGCCAAGGAAATCGAGCTGGAGGACAAGTTCGAGAACATGGGCGCGCAGATGGTCCGCGAAGTTGCTTCGAAGACCAACGACATCGCCGGCGACGGCACCACGACCGCGACCGTTCTGGCGCAGTCGATCGTCCAGGAAGGCCACAAGGCGGTTGCCGCCGGCATGAACCCGATGGACCTCAAGCGCGGCATCGACCTCGCCGTCGCCGACGTCGTCGCGACGCTGATCAAGAACGCCAAGAAGATCAAGACCTCGGAAGAGGTTGCCCAGGTCGGCACCATCGCCGGCAATGGCGACGTTTCGGTCGGCTCGATGATCGCCGAAGCGATGCAGAAGGTCGGCAATGAGGGCGTCATCACCGTCGAGGAAGCCAAGACCGCCGAGACCGAGCTTGAAGTCGTTGAAGGCATGCAGTTCGACCGCGGCTATCTCTCGCCCTACTTCGTCACCAACGCCGAGAAGATGGTTGCGGATCTGGAAGACGCCTACATTCTTCTCCACGAGAAGAAGCTCTCCAACCTGCAGGCCATGCTGCCGATCCTCGAGGCCGTCGTGCAGACCTCGAAGCCGCTGGTCATCATCTCGGAAGATGTCGAAGGCGAGGCCCTGGCCACGCTGGTCGTCAACAAGCTGCGCGGTGGCCTGAAAATCGCCGCCGTCAAGGCGCCGGGCTTTGGTGATCGCCGTAAGGCCATGCTGGAAGACATCGCCATCCTCACCGGTGGCCAGGTCATTTCCGAAGACCTCGGCATCAAGCTCGAGAATGTCGGCCTCAACATGCTCGGCCGCGCCAAGAAGGTGTCGATCTCCAAGGAGAACACCACCATCGTTGACGGCGCCGGCAAGAAGGCCGAGATCCAGGGCCGCGTCGCCCAGATCAAGCAGCAGATCGAGGAGACCACCTCGGACTACGACAAGGAGAAGCTGCAGGAACGTCTCGCCAAGCTGGCGGGCGGCGTTGCCGTCATCCGCGTCGGCGGTGCGACCGAAGTGGAAGTCAAGGAAAAGAAGGACCGCGTCGATGACGCCCTCAACGCGACCCGTGCGGCCGTCGAAGAAGGCATCGTTCCCGGCGGCGGCGTCGCACTGCTGCGCGCTTCGCTGGCCATCACCGTCACTGGCGCCAACTCCGACCAGACCGCCGGCATCGCCATCGTGCGTCGCGCGCTGCAGGCTCCGGCCCGTCAGATCGCGGCCAACGCCGGTGCGGAAGCATCGATCGTTGCCGGCAAGATCCTTGAGAACAAGGGCGCGACCTTCGGCTACAACGCCCAGACCGGCGAATATGGCGACATGATCGCCATGGGTATCGTCGATCCGGTCAAGGTTGTGCGCACGGCTCTGCAGGACGCGGCCTCGGTCGCCGGCCTGCTGGTCACCACCGAAGCCATGATTGCGGAGGCTCCGAAGAAGGAGTCGGCTGGCGGCGGCATGCCGGCTGGTATGCCCGGCGGTGGCATGGGCGGCATGGGCGGTATGGATTTCTAATCCAGCCCTCTATCAACCTACAGCGGAAAGGGCGGCAGCAATGCCGCCCTTTTTTGTGTGCCGAGCATGATCGACAGCTTTAGACGTGCAAGTCCTCTACCCAGCCTGATGGCAGCGAAGCGCAACGGCGTCGTCGTGAGACGGGGTCTGGCCGTGTCCTTTCGTTCAGCCGCTGGTCGAAACTCGTGCTGCCTTCCGCCGTGCCGTCGATCTTTACAGGGCTGCGAGAAGGCCTTGCCAACGGCTGGCAGACCCTGGTTGCGGTAGAACTCATCGCATCGTTCGAAAGGCTCCGATACCTGATCGCCTATGGTCGTCAGCTCTTTCAATTGGAACTCGTTCTTTCGGCCATGATCGTGGTCGGCCTGACCGGATTGGGACCCACGGCCTGCTCACGCTTGCCTAAAACCATCTGCAACGCTGGCGTCCGGAGACCCAGATGAGCCTGATCACGATTACAGGTCTGGATAGGCTGTCGCACGGCGCTTCCATCGCACCGCCGCCCTTCCGCTTCATCGGCCGACATCTGCGGCCGCTTGCGGAGCCGATGGCGCTGCTCGCGATTTTGGGAGTTGCTCGCCCATGCCGGCGCTGCTGACCCACGTTTCTACCGCGGCTGGAAGAGGTGGCGGCCGCGGCATGGCAGAGTTCAGCCGAGGTGGCCTTGGCTCCAATCTTCTGGCGAGCCTGGAACCCTGATCGGTTTCGTGTGTGGCAGTGTGGCGGAAACGCGTTTGGTCTGGTGATCGGATTTTCCCGCCTCATCGAACGCCTGAGAGGCTCGTGGTCGCGGTTGTATTACCGCTATTACGTGACCTGATCACGTTGACGATGCCAGCACCTTCATTGGCCACTTTCTGGACCATGTACGTCACATCAGGCTCTCCCGCCCGATCGACACGAGCCGGCTCTGTAACCAAGCCGCCGTCATATGGCGGTTCCACGACGGCACTGGCGGCAGTCGTCTTCTCAGCGGCTACAGGTGGACGTTTCAGCAGCCAACGAATCCGATGGTGGCAAGGACAGGCAGACCAAGCACCGCGTAGAAGCCGTACTCCGCTGGAGTTCGCCTCGGAAGTGGAGCGACAAGGGCCTGATTTGTCTTGCCATGCCGACATTGTCAGCACGCTTTTCGAAGCCTCTGAATTCCTTAGTGTCCATCCCAGCTCGACCTCCGACCATCCCCATTCCGGCTGCCCGCGGCACGGCAGCCCTTGGCCTCTAGCTGCGCTCGAGCGGATCAGCGTGCCGTCCGCCTCCTCTGGCTGATCAAAATGTCTGCACCCATTTGGCAATGGCCGCTTCGCGCAAAAGTTTTCCCCCGTGAGCCGACTTTCCGAATTGGCTTAACTTCCAAATCTGTGGCTTTGCCTGCATTGCGGAGCGCGGAGTTCCGACCACTCGCCCAAGGGTATGCCATGGCGTTTCGTCTCTTTGTTCCGATCCTTGCCGGTGCAACGCTGCGCGAGCGGCTGCTCGCCTGCATCGGGGCCATGATCGGCATCGCATTGACTGGCGTGATCAGTGCGCTGGCGAACGGGTCTGGCCCACATGTCGCACTGCTGGTTGCTCCAATGGGAGCATCGGCCGTGCTGCTCTTTGCCGTGCCTTCAAGCCCGCTGGCGCAACCTTGGTCGATTATCGGTGGCAATACGATTTCGGCGCTGGTCGGGGTGATCGTGGCGCATTTCGTGCATGAACCCGTCCTTGCTACCGGTATTGCGGTGGCGCTGGCGATCGCCGCCATGTCGTTCACGCGCTGCCTGCATCCGCCGGGTGGCGCCGCCGCCTTAACTGCGGTGTTCGGCGGACCGGCCGTCTTCAGCTCGGGCTTGCTGTTTCCCTTCGTTCCGGTAGCGCTGAACTCGATCGTGCTCGTCGCACTCGGCTACGGCATCCATAAACTGTCGCGGCGCAACTATCCGCATGTGGCGGCTCCCGCCCTTAAAAGCGCGCATGGAACCATCGATCCGCCGGCGCGGGAGCGGGTCGGCTTCCAGCCCGAGGATATCGATGCCGCGCTCGGCGCGCTGGAGGAAACCTTCGATATCGACCGCAACGATCTTGAGCGGCTGCTACGGCAGGTCGAGTTGCAGGCGATGGTGCGCTCCCACCGGACCCTGCTGTGCGAGGACATCATGTCGCGCGATGTGATTTCGGTCGATGAACATGCGCCTGCCGACCAGGCGCGTCACTTGCTGCTCGATCACAACATCCGGACGCTGCCGGTGACCGACGCCGAGGGCGGGCTGGTCGGTGTAGTTGGCCTGCGCGAGCTGACGAAGGCGACCGACGCGGTGAGGGCTGTGATGTCGAAGGCTGGCACCGCCTCTCCCGATACGCCGGCCATGAGCCTGCTGCCGGTGCTCACCGACGGCCGCAGCCATGCCGTGGTCATCGTCGATGCCGAGCGACGCATTATTGGGCTGATCACCCAGACCGACCTGCTGGCAGCGGCAGCGCGCGTGCACATGGCGGACACAACGCTGGCAGCGGCATAAAATAGGGATCCGGACTTGCTCAATCCGGGAACCCGATGGGGCGCCAATAGGATAGCAGTATGGCGGCCGCCCGACGCTCTCCGGCATCTCCTTCGAGGCGAGCAATGCATCGCCGTCTAGGCAAGGCGAATGCTCCGGACTTCCCAGCCTTTCTTGCCTTGCCCGCCTTCGACAAACACCTTCTGTCCCGCCACCAGCACGCTGAGCCCTGAGCGCGTCAGGGCGCTGGCATGAACGAAGACGTCCTTCTCACCGTTGTCAGGAGCAATGAAGCCGAAGCCCTTTTCGGGTTTGTACCACTTGACCGTGCCCCCGCTCTCCAGCTGCGCACCGGTTTCAACGAAGGTCCCTCCAGCGACGCGCGTATGTGACGGAGTTTTCGAGCGGTGGTCGCCGATCTCCAGCACCTGCGCGACTTGATGACCTTTTGGACTTTTTTCGACCGTGATCTTGAGAGGCGTCCCCGCGGCAACATCCCGGCTTCCGGCCGCCTCTAACACTCGCACGTGCAGATAGGCCTCCGTGCCGTCCGACAGTTTGACGAAGCCAAAACCCTTGCTGACTGTGAACCACAATACCTCCGCATCGACAGGATCTGCCGTCACGGGCGGCGGGCGCTGAAAATAGCTTGGCTCGGAAGTCCGTTCCGAAAAGGAAACGGGGTCATCGTCATAGCGATGCCAGTGTGGCTCGCGATGGTCTCGATATTTGCCCATGATCATCTCGAGTGGCATGGATGGCGCACTGCGCTACCGTCAAGATAATCTCAATCGGGCGACGCGTTTATGTCAAAAAGGCCGTGAAGGCCGCAGCTGTGCCCGGCCTATCGGCCGAACCCTTTGAAACTAGATTCATTTCCCCTGAAACAATAGTGCCGGCGAGTCGATTTACTGACTCGCATAGGTTGTGTTGGAGTGCGAGTGCGATGATGCTGGCGCGGGCGCACTGGAAGGGCTTTATCAGGCATTGCGGAAAGCCTGCTCCGGGTTTCTTCAAAACGAACCGAACGGCGGGTCGACGACCATTTGCGCCGGCTCCAGGAGCGCAGGCCTGACCGTGCATGATCATCATCTCCAGCGTCACGCCCAGCGTCGACGCCAAGCCGTGGAGAACCATGCCGCGCTGTCGCCGACGAGAACAACGTCGGAATGTCGATCGACGAGCTTTGAATCGGCGCACTCAATGGGCCTCCTTCCCCAAGCACGGATGTCGCGTTGGCACTTTTTGTGCAGCTGCGAAGAGCTAAAATCGCCACGACAGGTGGTGTTGACGCGCCGACAATTATCAGACAAAAACGGAATTCAATCGGTTCAGCCGCTACGCGGCAGGGGCTCTGCTCAACAACGTCGGGGACCATGGACGATCGCGCAAAAGGGATTAGGAAAGGCGGAGCTGGAGGCAAGGCCAACGACGTCAATGCGGACTTGATCGCCGTTGTGGTCGCCATGGACAGCAGCGCCCCCTGCGTTCTGACCATCCCGCAGGCAAACGCCCTGCCCTCGGGCCCGTTCGAGCTTGCTCACCGTTCGCTGCAGTCGGGCCTCAGGGGATGGGTGGAACAACAGACCGGCCAGCCGCTCGGCTATATCGAACAGCTCTACACCTTCGCCGATCGCGACAGGGTTGGCGCTGACGACCGCGTGGTCTCTATCAGCTATCTGGCGCTCACCCACCAAGACGAAGCTGGCGACCCGGCCGGGCGACACTGGGGAAGCTGGTACGACTATTTCCCGTGGGAGGATCACCGCTCCGGCACACCGGCGGTCGTGTTGGACGAATTGCGGCCGCGCCTGATGGAATGGGCGGATGGCACTGACGACGGTACGACACGCCTCGACCGACGACGGCGGGCGGCGATCGCCTTCGGCTTTGACGACCGCCATTGGAACGAGGAACTCGCGCTTCAACGTTATGAGCTGCTCTACGAAGCCGCCCTGGTGGACGAAGCAATACGCGCCGGACATTCCGCTGCGCCCACCTCGGTCTCGGGCAGATCGATGATCGCCGATCATCGTCGCATCCTGGCGACCGGCATTGCGCGGCTGCGCTCCAAGATCAAATACCGGCCGGTCGTATTCGAACTGATGCCGCCGGTCTTCACGCTTTTGCAGCTGCAGCGCACCGTGGAGGCGCTTGCCGGCAGGCTCGTGCGTAAGCCGAACTTTCGCCGGCTAATCGAGCAGCAGGAGCTGGTCGAGGAAACCGGTGAGACAACCGCGGAAACCGGCGGCCGGCCGGCGCAACTTTATCGCTTCCGTCACGCCGTTCTCGACGAGAGGGTGATAGCCGGAACAAAATTGCCGCTCTCGCGGGCTTGACCCGCCTTGCGCCAGCAGCCCTGACGATGTCGCGGATGGCTTGGCCCTTGTGAGAACCGGGATTGTCGAGAATGACGATGTCGCCCGGCTTCAGTGTTTTGTTGAGTTCGGTTTCGACATAGACGCGAAAGGCCTGCGTATTGATGGGTCCGTCAATGACCCAAGGCGCCTCCACCCGATCCTGCCGCAGCGCGGTGATGAAGGTCATCGTCTTCCAATGGCCATATGGTGCGTGGGCCATCAGCCGCTTGCCGCGCACACCCCAGCCGCGCAACGGCGCCATGTTGGTCTTGACCCATGTTTCATCCAGGAAGACCAGCCGCGTAGGGTCAATGCGGGTCTGTGTCGATCGCCGAGATCCGGCGCGGCGCTGCCCTCATGGACAAAGGTCGGAAACGTGACGCACTGGCCGAATGGCTCGCCCGGGACCTGCCGCAGCGCTTCGAGTCGAGAGGCCTGCCGGTGGACGAACTGGTTGCCTTGGCCTGGGGCGACCTGACGGGCCTCGCGAAGCGGCGTGGCCGCGGTCTGTCATCGATGGACGGGCTGATCGCAGCCACCGCGATCTCCTGACCCATCGCTTCGCGGGGATCTTCATGCGCTGACGGCGAAACACCCAGATATCCCGCACCTACCACGATCAATATGGAAACGCCTCGGTGGCAGCCACGAGGTCGATGTCATTGAAGATGAGATGAAATAGGCGGATCAGCTCTGCTTTTCGCATCCTTGACGCGCGCTTCATGACAGGCCTCGGCCAAGGGCGTCGAGTTTAGCTTCCGGTTGGATGCTTGCCCTCACCTGTGGCTATGCTTACGGCCATCCCGATCGAGAAAAGCATCGAACGCGGCAGCGACAGCGCGAATTACAAAGCGATGCTCCCGCCGTACGCGGACAAAACCGTTTTCGAAGTCCAGTATCCCGTCCTCGGCCAGCATCGCCAAGCGTTCAGCTGAATCGAGAAGACGGATCGGATCAGATCCGTGGGCGGCACAGATTGCCTGCACATCGGCCTCGAGATCGCACATTAGTCGCTCGATAATTGCGGCTCGCACGCGGTCGTCGTCGGTGAGGCGATAGCCCTTTGACGTCGCCAGACGGCCAGCTGCGATGTGCTGGATGTAGGAATCCCGTGTAACTTCGTTTTGGACGTACCCCTCGCCGACGCGGCCGATAGCCGACGCGCCGAAACCGATCAGGGTTCTGCAGGTGGTGGCCGAGTAGCCCAGCGAGTTACGCCGCACGCGACCCGTTTTCTGTGCCAGCGCGAGCTCGTCGTCCGGCAAGGCGAAATGGTCGAGCCCGATCTCGCGGTAGCCGGCGGCAATCAGCGTCGCGGCCACGGCCGCATACTGTTCGGCGCGGGCAGCGCTGCCCGGAAGAACTGCCTCCTCGATGAGGCGCTGATTCTTTATAAGCGACGGGATGTGCGCATAGCCGAACACCGCAAGCCGGTCGGGGCGCATTGCGACCGCCGCCCTCGCGGTCTCGACGCAGGACTGCACCGTTTGATGCGGGAGACCGAAGATGAGGTCGAAGTTGATGCGGCTTACTCCATGCCGGCGCAGCATTTCCACGGCAGCCGACGTCTGCGCCTCACTCTGAACCCGGTTGATTGCTTTTTGAACAATGGGATCGAAGCTCTGCACGCCGAGACTCACACGGTTCACGCCGGCTGCTCCTAAGGCCTCGGCCATCTCGGCCGTGAACGTGCGCGGATCAATCTCGACGGCAACCGTAGCTGTTTTCGTGAGAGCGAAGCGGCGTCGCAGGAACTCCATCAGAGCCAGGAACTCGGCTGGTCCTATGAGAGACGGCGTTCCGCCGCCGAAATGCATGTCGCTCACGGGCAGCGTCTGCGGCGCTCGCTCCGAGACCAAACGGATCTCGTCACGCAGGGCCGCCAGATAGTTGAGGATCGGCGCATCATGGCGGGTGATGGTGGTGGGGAAGCCACAATACCAGCAAGCTGATCGGCAGAACGGAACGTGGAAATAGAGCGACACCGGATCGTCAGCCGGCAGGTTCCTGAGCCATTCCTCATAAGCCTCGGCGCCGACCGCCCCAGAGAACTCTGACACAGTCGGATAGATAGTGTACCAAGGCAGGCCGGCCTCGCGATATTTTGTGGTCTGCAACAGTTACCGTCCCATGCTGATAACCGCCAACCTTACCGCTGCGCTCGCCTGTGTCTTTGCGCTATGTCAGTCCGTTCCGCTTTGGGCTCGAAACTTGTATTTCTCAGCAATAGCGGCCGTTCAGTCTTGGCTGGACGGTCAGCGACTGGCCATGGCTGTTCCCGCCGCGACCCTCACGCGCACCGTTTGGTTCCACCATCCCTTCCCTTCAGCCTGCGCCTGGTCGAGTAGATTCTGCTGAGCGCGGCTGCCGCATCCAACGAGATAACACGGCGTTGGGACCAGACTTTGCTCGCCAGCTAGCGCAGCCCCATAGTGATCTCTGGCATCTCGATGAGCTCGTTGTGTGAATTGCTGGCAAGAAGCATTAGCTGTGGCGCGCCGTCTATCAGGACGAGAGGCTGCTCGACGCGACCGTCAGGTCGGCCGCAATGCCAAGGCCGGCGCGCCTACTGACTCCGTGGTGGAGGCAAGGCTGCGCGTCAGCGCGTGATTACCGATCATCGCGCTCGCCAAAATGACGGCGTCGTACCGAGCGGTGCCGCCGCATGATGTCTCAACGTCGGGGCTCACAGCAAACAAAGCTGTCGCCATTGAACGAAACTGTCGCGAAGCGAACAGACGAACCGTAGCCGAAACGTTTGCCGTTCGTGCTTGGGTTGATCCGCAAGGCAAAAAGGAAGGAAGAGCGAACCAAGGTCCGCCGGCACACTTGAGCTTCAAGCCGCAGCTGCGTCGTCAGGATGGCACGTCATTTGCAGTAGAAGCCTTTGTGACGGCCCGCCCACAACTAGCGGAGATGACGGGGATGATTTGTACAGAAATGTTGGACGGCGTCGTTTCGGCGATTATTATATTTGTAATAACAATCGCATATTTGTAACAATAACGCGCCATCATATTCTCAATTTCTGATGAATATCTGGCGTGACGAGCGCATCAAGCTGCTCAAATTCAACTCAATGCGCATCGTTATCGACTGTTTCCTTAGCAAGAGTTCATCACTGACGTCCATTCCTTTTACTCTTTGAACGGAGATCAACAATGAACATTAGGAGCCTCCTCCTCGGCTCAACTGCGGCACTGATTGCCGTTTCCGACGCTCGCGCCGTGACCGCCGTTGCCGAGCCTGACCCGACTGAGTACGTTAAAGTCTGCGACGTCTACGGCTCGGGCTACGTCTACATTTCAGGCACTGAGACCTGCGTGCGCATCGGCGGCTATGTCCGTTACGACGTCGGCTTGGGCCATGTCGGATTGGTTGATCACGCAAGAACCTCGGATGTGAGGACTGGTGAGCATCAGGGCACATGGCAAAACAACACGCGCTTCACATTGAAAACTTGGACCGGCCAGGAGACCGAACTCGGCACGTTGAAGACCTACACCGAAACCCGCATGAACTTCGGTAACCGCCACACTTCGGTTTCGGACAGTTCTCGGTCCTATGCCTTCAACGGAGACAGCACTTTGACTTTCGCCTGGATTCAGCTGGGTAGCCTCCGAGTTGGTAAGGACTGGTCGGCCTTCGACATGTTTATTGGCGGCGCGGGTGACGTACTCAACCAGACGCCGGTTCCGTACGGCGCTTTCGATACCAATGTGGTTCAGTACTACTTCGACGCCGGGAACGGCTTTTCGGCCGTGGTTTCGCTCGAAGAAGGCTCGGGCGTGGTCGGCACAATCGACAGCTACGCACCGCACGTAGTCGGCGGCTTGAAATACACACATGGCTGGGGCGCGATCACCGGCGTTGCCGCTTATGATAGCAACTACGAATCGGTGGCCGCCAAGGTCCGTGTCGACATCAATGTCACCAACGAACTGTTGCTGTTCGGAATGCTCGGCTACGGTTCCAACGGCAAGCTCAACGACGACTCCACGAACGCCATCGACGCTCATGGTCGCGGCTTCTATAAGAGTTGGGGCGGGAACTGGGCTTTCTGGGCTGGCGCCACTTACAAGCTCAACGAGACAACTTCGTTCAACCTTCAGCTCTCCGGTGATCAGCTCAAGAACCATAGTGTCGCTGCAAACGTCGCCTATGCGTTTCTTCCAGATTTCACAGTTACGGCGGAACTCGACTATGGCCGATACGGTAACTTCGCCGTCGGCAAGGTGGACGGCGCTTCCAATATGAATTGGACCAACGCCAACAAGAAGAGCAGTGTCGGCGGAATCCTGCGTTTCGAACGCTCATTCTAACGGATGAAAGGGCGCTGAGGCAGGCATCGCATGTACTTGTCGTCGGCGGATCGGACTCCAGTGGGGGTGCCGGAATCGCGCGCGATATCGAGACGCTCTCCTCCATGGGCGTGCGCAGCTGCCTTGCCGTCACTGCGGTGACGGTGCAAACACACGACAGCGTCACGGACATCCTACATCTGCAACCCGGTCTGGTGGCCGATCAGATGCGTGCAGCGATCTCGCGGGCGTCGCGGCGCAGTGAGCGCGGGCGCGGCCGTGATGATCGTGGCGGGAGGGAGAGGTAAGGAGCGTCTTTCCTTTGAGAATTCGCGTTTACGGGTACCCACGATGCACAACGGGCGAGTTTTTCAAAGAGGCGCGTCCTCCTTCGAAGCGCTTCGGAGGGCCAGGCTCTAGGCTCGCCCCGAGCCCCTGCGTAGCCTGCGGGGGAGCTGGGTCTCGGCCCATCGGGGTAACGATCCTTCGCGCGGCTATGGAAACGATCGCATTTGCCGATTATCGCATAAAAAACTTGTTATCGCACGACAAAAAAAACTTGCAACTCCACAGCATCATTGACTTGTCGCCTATCAGCACTATATACTTGTAATCGCACAGCTCTAAAAACTTGCAAAGGCACGGCCATGGCCAAGCCCCATGAAAAACTCGCTGTATCACTGGCCGTCCTCAAAGAGCTGCAGGAGGGCGGGCGGCGCATATTCAAATCAGATGAGCTGACCCGCGTCCACCGGGAGCGGCTGCTGCAGAACGGGTTCCTGCGCGATGTTATCAAAGGCTGGCTCATGTCGACCGGCCCGCAGGCACGGCAGCAAGACACCACCCCTTGGTACGCGAGCTTCTGGGAGTTCTGCTCCCTTTACTGCAATGACCGGTTCGGCAAGGACTGGTTCCTCTCACCGGAGCAGTCGCTGCTTCTGCACGCGGAAGCGCCCACTATTCCGCCTCAGGTGGTGGTGAACACCCCCAAAGGCACGAATAACAAAATCGACCTGCTGTTCGGCACTTCGCTCTATGACCTCAAGGTCAAGGAGATGCCGGCCGAACTGACAGAGAAAAACGGCCAGCGCGTGTTCACTGTCGAGGCCGCCCTTACCCGGGTGCCGGAAGCGTTCTTCCAGCGCGCCCCTATCGAGATGCAGATCGCCATGGCGTCGGTGCGCGACGTATCAACCGTTCTGGCCCTGCTGCTTGATGGCGGCCATTCCGCCGTGGCGGGACGGCTTGCGGGGGCCTTCCGTCGCGTAGGACGCGACTCCTTTGCCGATGAAATCGTGGCCGCCTTCAAAGCCACCGGCTATGACGTGCGCGAATCCGATCCGTTCGCGGGACAAATTGGAGTGACAACTATTGCGGCGGGCGTACCGCCGTTGGTCGCCCGCCTGCGCGCGATCTGGCAATCGCAGCGCGAAGCCATCATCGAGATATTCCCGAAGGCACCCGGACTGCCGTCCGACAAAGACGCCTATATGAAGTTCGTCGAGGATATCTACGAAAGCGACGCCTACCATTCGCTGTCGATAGAAGGGTACAGCGTCACCCCGGAACTCATCGACCGGGTGCGCGAGGGGAGCTGGAATCCGGAGATTGATGAAGAGGACCGCAAGAACCGAGATGCGCTTGCCGCGCGTGGCTACTACCTCGCATTCCAGAAGGTCAAAGACTCTGTTGCCGCGATCATCAACGGCAAGCCAGCCGGCGCGTTGACGCGGGACACTCACCGGGAGTGGTACCGGGAGCTGTTCGCGCCGTCAGTGACCGCCGGCATCCTCAAAGCCAGCGCGCTTGCGGGATATCGCAATCACCCTGTGTACCTGCGCGGCTCGCAGCACGTGCCGCCGCGTACCGAAGCGGTGGCCGATGGTATGAATGAGCTGTTCGACCTGCTGGAGGCAGAGAAGGAGGCCTCCGTGCGTGCCGTGCTGGGGCATTGGCTTGTGGGCTATGTGCACCCCTATCCGGACGGCAACGGACGAATGGCGCGGTTCCTCATGAACGCGATGCTGGCTTCAGGCGGTTATCCCTGGACAGTCGTCAGAGTCGATGACCGGAAGGCCTACCTCGCAGGGCTGGAGGATGCGAGCGGCAATATGAATGTGAAAACGTTCGCCGCCTTTCTCGGCGAACGGGTGAAGTGGTCTATGGAGAAGGCGGCGTGAGGTCGGTGGTGTGCCATGTTTAACTTGCTTGTCTCGGGCCACGGCGAGTGGTGGGAAACGCCGCCGTTCACGTCAACCATTGACCGGTTCAAGGAATCTAGCGGCGCCGAGGCCGAGGCTATCGACCTCGCGCCCTGAAACATTGCGCCGGCTGGAGGAAATCCCGGCGCTTTTTGATGTACGAAGTCGGGGCGGGAGGCCCGCACGCGCGCGTGGTCCGGCACAGCCGCATACGCAATATCGTTCGGCGCGGACACGAACTGGCTTCACCTTCGAGCCCGATCCGAAACATGCCTTTCTCGACCGGTCAGCGGTGTTGAGAATTGCGGACCGGCTGGGCATTCAACAGTTCGAACAGCACCGTACGCACTGGGCGATCAAGGATGGTGACATTCCGGCCGAGCTGATTGCCACCAGCACCGCTGAACGGGCGCAGCGCACCGTTGCCGTGGTTGCGGCAGAATATGTAGAAGCGCGCCGCGAGGGACGAAGGAGAGAAGCTGCCGAACTGGCCGAAGACCTGGAGGATTTTCCTCCCTCGCTGGAGAAAGCACTGTCGCTCGTGCCGGCGCGTATCCTTCAGCAGCCGACACCCGAATTATACCCGATCCTTGGGATAGAGCCCCGCACGCCCGAAGGCCGCAACGCCGTCGTGGCCGTCGTCGCAAGGGATCACAATGGGCAGGACTTGCCTGCCGACTGGTCTTATTCGCTGGCGTGGTTCCTGGACCTTTACGGCAGCGCGACGGAAGCGGGGCGCCTTGACGGCGCGCTGGCCGAATGCGCAACGCATATGATCGCGCTCGGCACTGGCGAGGGAGAAGCCGCCGCCCCGGTTGAAGATATCGGCTACGCACTCTGGCGCTGTTCGCGAAGCCCGAAACTTATCGGCGATCTGCGCCGGGAATCGCTGAGATAGCGCAGGAGGTTTTGTCGCTTACCAAAATCAACTGGAACTCGACCCAGATCAATCAGAAGCTTCCCATTCCCATTCTAGCAGCCAGAAGAGTGGGTGAGCTCTTTAAATATCTATCCGAGGAATCGATAAGCTCAGACTATCGCAAGTATGCATAGTTTTTTCTGTTATATGGTCTGCTCGGCTGCAGGCAAAGAGCCCCGGATAAACTTCAGCACGAAAGCAGAATTGAATGAAGGTGGGCTACACGGAGTTCTCATTTGGGTATGCCTTCACCGAAAACCTTATCCGGTCATCGTCAGCCGCACCTGTAGGCGCGCCGGTCTTTCCAAACCTCATACAGGAGGGGCATTCTGGCGTTGACATCCGCATCAATTTCCCAGGGGTTCCGCTGTTTTTCCAGTACAAGCTTCCGGAGCTGATGAAGCGAGGAACTGCGTTTGAGATTGCGAGCGGACATTGTCCCGGTTTGTCGATACCATTTTTTCGGATTGCGATGATGCGCAGGGATGTGTCGCGTCAGCATAAACTGCTTCTTCGGCTTGAGGCGCGCTATCCGTCAAACGTCTTCTATGCGGCTCCTTGTATTGCAAACATCAGCGATTTTGACCGCCCTTATAATGGAGCAACCGTAGCACGGCAGTCCATTTTCGTCTCACCAGGGGATATTGGGCCCCTTGCCAGACGACAAAGCGAACAGCCTTGCCTATAAAGCTGGACTGGCAACTGGATATTTTGTCGAAACCCAAGCCCACCAAAGTTCAAACATTTGATGATCTCGCTGCGCTCTTTAAGGAGCAGTTCGCCGAGAAGCGTTTTTCGGAAGTCGGCGAGGCGGCGCGTGAGATGCGCGAAAACGTACTTGAGCTTGCTTCGCCGTCAATGCGGCAAGCCGAACAGCTCATTGCTGAACGGGTCGGCGCGAGACGCATTCAGATTCTAGACGGCGCAGCCAGACCGCCCGAGGAAGAGCGCGCAGTCACTGACATTCTCGGAGCGCGGGAAATTGCGCGTGTCGATCTTGGCGTCGACCTGCTGGTGGCCCAACCACGCTAACGACATCATACCTCGCTGATTAGCCCAGCTTTTGTCTAGGCCACAGTTATGAGACTACGAACTACTTGGCCAGGAAGAAGATCGGATTGAAAGCGAACCTTCCTTGTCATCTTTGCATCACGGTCAGTCTGCACGAGATTGACCGCTGCAAGCCGGGAGCAAGACCGGGCTGCGCAAACGTTGCAACAGATCCTTCAAGGAAATTCATAGACTCTTAGCAACTCCGGTTCGCTGTGAATGGTAGGCTTATTGCAACGTTTGAGTCAGTGGGGTCCGAACCGTGGCTTATTCTTCGACCCGCCGAACTGCGTGCAATTTCGGCTAAAGGCAATGGCAAGAAGAGCGCCCATCTTGTT
Source organism: Mesorhizobium sp. M0296 (assembly GCF_040321675.1). Lineage (NCBI taxonomy): Bacteria > Pseudomonadati > Pseudomonadota > Alphaproteobacteria > Hyphomicrobiales > Phyllobacteriaceae > Mesorhizobium > Mesorhizobium sp. M0296. The sequence continues at coordinate 51,001 of NZ_JAMYRZ010000016.1, read as the reverse complement.
TGTTCGACACAGCCATATCGGCTCAAAACAGTATCTTCACGGCCACCGAGATTGTCCGGTCGGTGGACAAGCAACCATATTATTTGTTTCGAAAGCTGCAACATCTGTGGAGAACGTGAAATGACAAATTCAGTAGGACGAGTGCCCAGGCTTTCCAAGTGGCTTGGTCGTGACCAATGCTGACACTGGTCAGTCGCCTACGGACGGCAGCGCATTTAGATCGCCTTCGAATTCTAGGCCTTTGCGCGCACGCGGACCTAACTGTCTGCCAGCTAGCGGAGATTCTGGGTCTGCGTCGTGAGCACGTTGTACGACACGTCCGGCTGCTGGCCAGAGCCGACTTTCTTTACTGCAACGAACAACGTCCGTGGTGCTCGTACAATCTCAAAACAGGAGGTAAGGACGGCGGGCTGGTTCAACTGTTGGTTGATCTCCTGCCCCACGGCGATGGCTATCACAAACGAGACCTTCAACGGCTCGAAGCGGTACGAGACACGCGGCCGAAGGGGACCGCATGCTTGACCGTGAAATAGATCAATCCAATTGGAGCGCGAAGCTACCATGGACAACTCCGCCGACAGCGCCATCGCGCAGCCCGACACTTATGGACGGTCTCGCTTGGCGACGGTTGATTGCCGCGTTCACGAACTGCTTCTAAGACAGGAGCCGACGACGCTCAAACTGATCGCATCTGAGAACTTTGCCTCCTCGGCCGTGCTGGAAGCAACCGGTTCGATTTTCATGAACAAGTACGCCGAGAGGTACCCCGCTGCGCGCTACTACGCGGGAAACGAGATCGTCGATGAGCTTGAGAACCTCGCCATTGAGCGCTTGAACACGTTATTCGGCAGCGAACACGCCAACGTCCAGCCTTATTCCGGCTCGCCGGCCAACCAGGCTGTCTATCGAGCGCTTTTAAGCCCCGGTGACAAGGTGATGGGTTTGCCAATTCCGGAAGGGGGCCACCTCACTCATGGTTGGGCCATCAATTTTTCCGGAACAGACTATAAGCGCGTCCCCTATGGGCTGCACGAAAAGACGCAGCAAATTGACTATGACCGTTTGCGCGAAACAGCAAAACGCGAACGGCCTCGGCTCATTTGGGCTGGCGGTACTGCTTATCCCCGTATCGTCGACTACGCGGCAATGGCAGAAATCGCTCTGGAGGCGAACTCCTACCTCGTGGCCGACATCGCGCACATCAGTGGCCTGATTGTCGCTGGAGTGCATCCGAATCCCGTACCCCATTGCGACGTCGTCAGCAGCACGTCTCACAAGTCGATCCGCGGCCCCCGCGGTGGCTTCATTTTGTCAAGGAATGAAGATCGCTATCAAGCGCTGTATCATTCGAAGGGCAAATACAATCTCGCCAGACGAATAGATCGCGCTGTCTTCCCTCAACTGCAAGGCGGCCCCCATATGAATGTTATCGCGGCGCTAGCTGTCGCTTTGCGGGAAGCCGCGGACCCGTCCTTCCGCAGTTACGGCCAACAGATTGTCAAAAATGCCAAGGCTCTGGCCCAGGCGCTTCTGGACCGAGGTTATGACCTGGTCACCGGGGGCACTGACAATCACATGCTGATCCTTGATCTTCGCGATCGACCACTATCAGGCAAGGCCTATGCCAAGCGGTTAGCGAAGGCAGGCATCATTACGAGCTTTAATATGGTGCCGGGCGACCCGCGCCATCCTGCGGTCACAAGCGGAATTCGCCTGGGGGCGCCAGCAGTGACGTCAATGGGCTTGCGCGATGTGGAAACCGTGCAAATTGCTGGCTTCATGGACTCCGTCCTCCGGCGAGCCAGAAGACGAAGATCTCCATGCCTGCGTGCGAAGAGACGTTGCCGACTTGTGCGCTGCGTTCGAGGTCCCGGGCCTCACCGACAGGTAAGGTGGGCTAAGCAAAATGCCCCATACAACTCCAACACCCGAAGCGAGGCATTTCATGGCTAGGCAGTTCGTGTTCTCTTCCGAATCGGTTGGCGCGGGACACCCGGATAAGTTGGCCGACAACATCTCGGATGCCATCCTCGATGCCATCCTCCGCACCGATCCCAAGGCGCGCGTCGCCTGTGAAGCGTTGGTAAAATCAGGGATGGTCGTTCTGGCTGGCGAGATTACCAGCGATGCGCAGGTGGATTATAGCCAAGTTGCGCGCGATACGATTCTCGATATTGGATACGACGACGAGGCCGTCGGCTTTGACGGCCGGCGTTGCTCCGTCGTTCATGCACTCACCGAGCAGTCGCCCGACATCAGCCAGGGCGTTGACGAGGGACGAGGGCAGGACCTCCAACAGGGAGCGGGAGATCAGGGCCTCATGTTCGGCTACGCATGCCGCGAAACCGATACTCTGATGCCTTTGCCGATCCAGCTCGCTCATCGCTTGACGAAACGACAGGCAGATGTCCGGAAAGCACGACAGCTTGGCTGGTTGCGTCCTGACATGAAATCCCAAGTCTCAGTGCGCTATGAGGGGTTGCGCCCTGTCGCCCTGGATACCATCGTCGTATCGACCCAACATGACGAGCAGGTCTCGCAAGAGACGGTCCGCGAGGGCGTCATTGAGGAAATCATAAAGCCTGTCCTGCCGACCCACCTGGAGACGGAAGGCATCAGAATTCTGGTCAACCCGACGGGGAGGTTCGTAGTCGGCGGGCCGCGCGGCGACTGCGGTCTCACTGGACGCAAGATCATCGTCGATTCTTATGGTGGGATGGGTCGTCACGGCGGCGGCGCCTTTTCGGGCAAAGACCCGTCCAAGGTTGACCGCTCAGCTGCCTATGCGGCCCGGTATGTCGCAAAGAATATCGTCGCTAGCGGACTTGCGGACGTCTGCGAGGTGCAGCTTGCTTACGCAATCGGCGTGGCCAGTCCGGTTTCTGTCATGGTCAACACGTTCGGAACAGCGAGGGTTGAGGAAAGAAGGATCGAGCGCCTCATTCTTGAGTTGTTCGATCTCAGACCGAAGGGCATTATCAAGATGCTTGATCTCTTACGCCCTATATACCGCAAGACCGCGACCTATGGCCATTTCGGCCGTGAAGAGCCTGACTTCACCTGGGAGAAGACAGACAGGGCCGACGAATTGCGTCGCGAGGCAGGACTTGCCGCCCCGTGAGGGCTGGCGCCGAACCGATTGGCAAGCGGAAAGCCCATTCCCACTGGCCAGACCCGCCCGCGCCGGCATGCCAGAAAGCCGGTGGGTTTTTGGCGGAGACATGAATTGATGCCGGACTATGACGTGCTTTGTATCGGAAATGCCATCGTCGACATCATCGCCCAGTGCGACGAGGCGTTCCTGGAGACCAACGGCATCATCAAGGGCGCGATGAATTTGATCGACACGCGGCGCGCCGAACTGCTCTACAGCCGCATGGGCCCGGCCATCGAAGCCTCGGGCGGCAGCGCCGGCAACACGGCGGCGGGCGTCGCCTCCTTCGGCGGCCGCGCCGCTTTCTTCGGCAAGGTCTCCAACGACGCGCTCGGCGAAATCTACGCGCATGACATCCATGCCCAGGGCGTCGCCTTCGACACCAGGCCGCTCAACGGCGAACCGCCGACGGCGCGCTCGATGATCTTCGTCACGCCGGACGGCGAGCGCTCGATGAACACCTATCTCGGCGCTTGCATCGAGCTCGGCCCGGAGGACGTCGAGGCCGACAAGGCGTCGGGCGCGGCGGTCACCTATTTCGAGGGCTATCTGTGGGACCCGCCGCGCGCCAAGGAAGCGATCCGGCAGACCGCGAAGCTCGCCCACGCCGCCGGGCGCGAAGTGTCGATGACCTTGTCGGACTCGTTCTGCGTCGACCGCTACCGCGACGAGTTCCTCGACCTGATGCGCTCAGGCACCGTTGACATCGTCTTTGCCAACAGCCACGAGATCAAGTCGCTCTACCAGACCGCGTCCTTCGACGAGGCGCTGGCCCAGATCCGCAAGGATTGCAAGATCGCCGCCGTCACCCGCTCGGAAAAGGGCTCGGTCATCGTGCGCGGCGACGAGACCGTGACCATCAATGCGACCAGGATCCGCGAGCTGGTCGACACCACCGGCGCCGGCGACCTCTATGCCGCCGGCTTCCTCTACGGCTACACGCAAGGCCGCAGCCTCAAGGATTGCGGCGATCTCGGCTCGCTGGCGGCCGGGCTGGTCATCCAGCAGATCGGCCCAAGGCCACGGCAGAATCTGCGCCGCGAGGCCGAGCAGGCGGGATTGCTGTAGGTGGCGAGCCAAGAACCAGCTGCCCACCCTCCTTAATCCAGCCCGAGCCTTTTCTTCAGTTCCGCATTCTCCTTGCGGAGACGATCGGCAAGCAGGCTCTTTAGCCGCTTGTTTTCTTCCTCGAGCGCGACGAGATCCTTCAGCCCGTCACTGTCCGCCGCAGGCGCCGCCGCCTTCTTCCAAAGATAATATGTCTGTTCCGAGATGCCGGCTTGCTTCACCGCGCTCTTGAGAGTAGCGCCGCCGCCGATCGAGGCCTCGATCTGCGCCAGCTTCTGGGCACGATCCTTCGCGGAGTAGCTCTTTCGGCCTGTTCGCGCTGACGGCGGTGCTTCAGTAGTCGCAGATATCGGCTTGGCGCCCTTCTTGCCGGCAGGCGCGCTCGCCTCAGCTTCTGGCTTCCTCGACCGCCGCGCTCTCGTCTTCGGTTTTGGCGTTTCCGCTTTGTCTGCCGGTTCGCTAGGAACTACTGCTGACTCGGTTTCCAGGGGATTGGCCATGAAATGCTCCACTCGCGGTTTGTGCAAAGGTTCAGCATCAAGGGCCACTACAGTAGAGTCAACAAGCTGACGATTTAACGGCTCGACTTCCTTTGTTGTCTCGGCCATCGCCGCGGCGATGTCGAAATTGCCCCAGATGGAACGTGCGGATTCTTGATAATTGCGCTTTTGTTTGACTTCCACAGTGAATGGTCGCGTCTGCCGCCTCATAGTTCCTTCCTGAATAGGAGAATGAAGTCGCCGCTCGAATTTTTGGCGCTTCCTGCTTAGCGCGGAGCATTATCGTATAGCCGCTCAACGGGCAAGTGATGCCGGTCTTCGATGGCCATCTGGGGAGATTTGAGCGGCTTCGCGCGTCCTGCGCATGCCTGTAAGCCAAGTTTTCTGGGTTAGCAGGCGCGCCACTGTGGCAGCTTGGCTTGTACGGCGAGGCCACGGTTGAGGGAGGCGAACCAAATCCAGCCCCGCGCTCGATCCCGAAGCTTCCCACAATGCCGAAGAGAACATCTTCACTCGTTCCTTTTCAGCACAAGACCTTCCGTTCGCTATGGTCGGCTGCACTCGTTTCGAACCTTGGCACCCTAGTGGACGGTGTGGCGGCGGCTTGGCTGATGACGAGCATCGCGCCTCCCATGGAATGGTGGCGCTCGTCCAGTCATCGACCACCCTCCCCTACATGATCTTTTCGCTCGCGGCGGGAGCGCTCGCGGACAACTTTGACCGTCGCCGGATCATGTTGACTGCGCAACTGCTGATGGTCTGCGTATCCGCCTTCCTGGCGTTCCTGACCTATGCGGGGGAAATGACACCCTGGACCCTTCTGGGTCTCACCTTTCTGATCGGCTGTGGTTGGGCATTGCACGATCCCTCTTGGCAAGCCTCGATGGGGGATATCCTGCCTCGCGAACACCTGCCTAGCGCGGTTGCGCTCAACGGCATGAGCTACAATCTAATGCGCAGCATCGGGCCGGCGATTGGCGGCATAATCGTGGCCACAGCCGGTGCGGCCTTCGCGTTCCTCTTCAACGTCTTTTGCTACTTCGCTCTGATCGCTGCGCTGTTGCGGTGGAAAGCCGTACGGGCACGACAAGCGCTGCCGCGGGAGGCTTTCGGCAGTGCGATGGCGGCCGGCTTCCGTTACGTGCTCTTGTCGCCGAACCTTCTCAAGGTGATGTGCCGGAGTTTCATTTTCGGCCTCACCGTCGTTGTCATTTTGGCTCTCCTGCCGTTGGTTGCTCGCGAACAGGTCAAAGGGACCGCGGTCATCTACGGCGTGACGCTTGGCTTCTTCGGCCTGGGAGCGATTTGCGGCGCGCTCCTCATCGGGCGGGTCCGAGAAGTTCTCTCCAACGAATGGGTCATTCGCGGTGCGTTCTTTATATTGGCGATCAGCTGCTTCTTTCGGGCATGGAGCGAGCACGTTGGGCTGAGCTGTCTGCTCTTCATGCCAGCCGGTGCGGCCTGGATTCAATCATTCTCGCTGTTTAACGTCACAGTGCAGCTTTCGGCGCCACGGTGGGTGGTTGGACGCGCCCTGTCTCTCTATCAGACGGCCACATACGGCGGCATGGCGGCGGGAAGCTGGCTTTGGGGCGAACTGGCGGATGTCCAAGGTGTTTCGGGAGCCTTGCTCGTCCGCCAGCTGGTTCTTGTGATTGGGGGACTGATGGGCATCCTTCTGCGTCAGCCGGATTTTGAAACGCTCAATCTGGATCCGACCAACAAGTTCACCGAACCGACGCTGCAACTTGACCTGCGGCCACGAAGCGGTCCGATCATGGTGATGGTTCGACTATCGTGTCGATCAGAGAGATCCAGACTCGCCCACAATAATTATCTGAATTTCAGGACTAATTTTTGATCGCCCATTCGTGCTGTGTACCAGCCCTGTGTCTTGCGCAAGTGGTCACGAACGGCTGCCGGAGCCTCGAAGACGCCCTAAAAACACATGCTGCGATTTTTGAACACGCTTGACGTGTTAGATTAATTCATCCACAATGCGTGTATTGAACACGCGAGGTGAGTTATGAACATAAAAGAACTTAGGGTTCGACTGGGCATGACTCAAAAAGATTTGGCAGAGCAGATGGCAACGACGCAACAGACTGTGGCCCGTTGGGAAACAGGCAAAACGCAGTTGAACGTCGAGCAGATCAAGGACCTTTGTCTCACGTTGAAATGCACAGTCGAGGAGCTGCTGGGCTGGAAGATTGATGTCGAGGAGTGGCGCACGAGCCCGTTTGCAATTGCCGATGCCGAAACGCGATACGGCACGCTCAGAATCAAGATGACTGTTGGCAGCCGCCAATATCCTATCGATGAAAAGGCGCGTGAATCGATCTTACATCAGTTGAAGGAACTTCATAATCTTCGTAGAAATAACACAAGCAGGCCATGGCTGTATTGTTGGAGCCTTGACAACAAAATACTCTTGATCAATCCGCAATATGTCCGCACCATTGAGCTTATCGGTGACGATGTAGAGGAGATGCCAGAGTATTATCATCCAGAAATCTATCGGGCTTTGGATGACTGGGATAAGGGTGAGGCTTCAGGAAAGCTGAAGAAAGAATGCGATGCCATCATCGCAGAGATGGGTGATCAGGAAGCCGTGCGCATGGCCTCCTATGTTCGCGTCACGTATGACGACGGAGAAGATGAGTGGAACTTCTTGGATGAAGAAACCACTACGACTTTCTTCGGATTGGAAGCTGCGACCTTTGACGTTCCCCAGTGTAGTTTCGCCGAAGTGGAGGAAGAAGGTTACTACCGAGCGCGATACGCCAACCTTGATCGCGTCGCGGTGATGGAGGTTCCAAGCGACCGTTATCACAGATTGACCGCGCCCGAGGAAGCTTAGAATCATCCACGAAGGGCGCATGTTACATATCGACCTTGCGTGCTGCGTTTTCAGTACGAGATGACGTTAATCGTAGGTAGTGGCAGGTAAGAGTGCTCGACCAGAAGCTCAACTGCCTCCTCAATATCGCTGCCGATGTGCCGCAGGACACGCCCACGGGAGCGTGGATAGACGTGAAGTTCCTGCACTCCACGGTCCGCTCTCCCATCGCCGGTGTGTGCCCGACGCCATCTTGTGGACGAGCTTGGCCGCCTGCACCCGCTTGTATTCCGGCTTGCGGTCCGCCTGGGCGGTCCGCCGCGATGGTTATCTCCATGTCAATCGGCGCCGAACTTTGACTGCCCGCTGCTTTTGATGAAATTGGCGAGGTCCCGCGCATAATCACTCTTGGTCTTCTCCTCGAGGCCCTGTGTCGCGAACTTGTGGTCCAGCAGGGCAAACAGGTCCAAGTCCCCCTCCGCCCGTGGCGCTGGCTTGCCCTCACCGCCCTCGGCTTCCCAATTGGGAACCGCTTCTGCGCCTCATCGGGTGAATAGTCGCCTCCGGCTTCCTGAGATTCGTTTCAGCCGCAAGCTGGATTGCCTTGAAGGCAGCGTGAACACGCCGGTTCGTGAGGGGATCGGTGTTCACGCCCCGCTCAACGAACAGTTCATCGACTGTAGGACCGAACCAGCGGTCAAGCCCTCCTCTTTGCCCTTGTTTAGCCGCTGGACCGCTTTCCAGATGCCTTCCCCCCGGTTCGCTGTCCATCATGCCGACCAAGCGAGCGTAGAGGATGCCCGCGAGGGCCTGGAAATGCTTGTTGGTGAGCGGCTGAGGGCCTTGCCTGAACCGCTGCCAGAACTCATGGAGCGCAGCGTCCGTCTCGCGATGCCGCCTCTTGGCCTCGCGGGGTCTTTGGTATCGAGGCTGACCTTGACGGTTGTGACCGCTTTCACCGTTCTGATGGTGCCGCCAACGGGAATTGTCACCCTTCCATCGAGTGGAATATCCTTCAAATCGGCAGGCGCGCGTTGCCGAAGAGTAATACAAGCCAGTCTTCTTATGCTGCCAAGGTCCGGGCATTCTCAAGCTCATGTGTACCACCCCTGTGTACCAGACAGGCGGCAAAAAGACCAAGAAAGTCAGATAGTTGTTCCCTATCAAAGGGAGTAAGCTGGTGTTGCGGGAGAGGATTGAAACTTCTCGGTGTGATGACATCGTGGCGAAAAGCCCGGCTGCGAGATGGCACCAGACAATGGGCGTTGCTGCGTGACCTGGAAAAGCCCGAACTATGGACCGAGTGTTATCACGTGCCAACCTGGGTCGAATATGTTCGCCACAACAACAGGCAGACCCAGGATGACGCCGAAATCGTTGCGCGCCTGGAAGCGCTGCACCGTGGCGATTGCCCGCCCAAGACGCATTACAAGATCGAACGCCAAACCGTGCGCGTGCACGACGATTTGCCGCTCAGGCCTCACTCGGGACAGGACTTGAGCTGGCCCGATGGTTTGCGCGCGGTTACCTTGAGCCGGTGGCTGCGAACGAGCAGTTCGAGACGTCGGCCTCGATCCTCCGCAACACGGCGCTGCACCGGGCCTCGGGTGCTCCCCTCAAAATCGTTGTGTCGTGTCACCGAGGGCATTACGGCCAACCCGTTCCAAATGGGCAACAGCCTCGCCATTGAGTCGAATGTGGTCGCGAGCAGATCACCAAAGAGGCGGTCGGAACCTTGGAGCCGAAGTTCGATGCCGAGATGGCGTTCGCATGATGCGGCAAGCAGCACCACGGCCTTGCCGGTATGTTTGCCGCCGGCAGCCGACGAACTCCTATCCTCCTGGACCGCTGTGCGTCATTGCTTTGATTTACCGGCCGCTCAAGGCTTCCACAGTTTTCGCTTTCGAGGCGACTTTTGGGAACATACCAACGGAAATTTAACATAACGACATAAACATTTCTTTATGCGGCATTGACTAAGAAGCGAACTGCTGTAATTGTCTCCCGTGTCGTGGTTCTCCGTACGGCGCTGCCGCAGCGGAGCTAAGAGGGAAGCCGGTGCGATGCCGGCGCTGCCCCCGCAACTGTTAGCGGCAAGCCAACCCCACTCATGTCACTGAGGCGAATAGCCTTGGGAAGACGGGTAGAGGCTATGACCCCGCGAGCCAGGAGACCTGCCACGGCGAATTACGTCCACGGGCGGGGTGTCTCGGTGGCCGCTGCAGCCTGGCGTTCGTGCCGACCTGCTAGCGCCTTCCTTGTCACCGACGCCCCAACCATCGGGGTATGGCATGACTGTCTCTCAGCAAATTCCTGTAGCAACGCTCGGCGTGCCGCGCTTCGGTCGTCGGCGAGAACTGAAATTCGCGCTTGAAAGCTACTGGTCCGGAAAATCGTCCGCTGCCGACCTTCTCACGACGGCGAAGGCGCTCCGTGCCGCTAGCTGGGAGGAGCAGCGCGATCGCGGCGTGTCGAAAATCCCGTCGAACGACTTCTCGCTTTACGACCATGTGCTCGACACCGCAGCCATGGTCGGCGCCCTTCCGTCCCGTTACGCCTGGAATGGCGGCGAGATCCCACTCGACATCTACTTCGCCATGGCGCGCGGCAACCAAGGTCAGACGGAGGATTGCGGGCACGGTGGTCACCAGCATGCGGCTTATCGGCCTGGTGTAACCGCGATGGAAATGACCAAGTGGTTTGACACCAACTATCATTACATTGTGCCGGAACTAGACGATGATCAGACGCTCGCCCTTTCGTCGACGAAGCCGGTTGATTACTTCCTCGAGGCTAAAGCCCTGGGCATTCACACACGCCCAGTCATCCTTGGACCGGTCACCTTCCTCAAGCTGGCGAAATCGCCTGCCGAAGGCTTCGATCCCATCGCGCTCCTACCACGGCTTCTGCCCGTCTACGAGCAACTCCTGCGGAGCTTGAAGCTGTCGGGTGCCGATTGGGTGCAGATCGATGAGCCAGCGCTTGTCCTCGATCTGAACCCGAACGAACGAGCTGCGTTCGAATTCGCCTATGGCCACCTGTCAAAAGCCGCGCCCGAGTTGAAAATCATGCTGGCTACCTATTTCGGGCCCCTGGGAGACAATCTCGAAACCGCGGTTTCTCTGCCCCTGGCCGGGCTGCATATTGATCTCGTGCGCGCTCCCGAGCAGCTGGAAACGGTGGGTCGGCTCGCACCGAAGGATCTGGTGCTCTCGCTTGGCTTGATCGATGGCCGCAACGTCTGGCGTGCGAACCTGCCCGCCATTCTCGACCGCATCAAACCGATCGTCGCCGGCTGGCCCTTGGACCGCGTCGAGATCGCGCCTTCGTGCTCGATGCTGCATGTGCCGATCGACCTGCGCATGGAGACAGAACTCGACGCCGACATCAGGTCGTGGCTCGCCTTCGCGGCCCAGAAGACCGACGAGTTGGTGTTGCTTGCCCGGGCCCTGTCCCAAGGCAGGGATGCGGTGGCAGGCGCGTTGAAAGCGTCTGCCGAGGCTGCCGCCACTCGCGTGACATCCACGAAGATCCATGACCCGCTTGTTGAGGGGCGGATCGCCAGCATTGACGACAGCATGAAGCGACGAGAGAGCGCTTTTGCCGAGCGCTCCAGAGTCCAGGCCGGCACGCTCGGGCTGCCGCCGTTCCCGACGACGACCATCGGGTCCTTCCCGCAGACGCCGCAGGTACGCAGGGCGCGGGCCGCTCATGCGAAGGGCCAGCTGAGCTATGTCGACTACGAGACCTTCCTGAAGAAGGAGATCGAGGCTGCAATTCGCTGGCAGGAAGAGATCGGGCTGGACGTGCTGGTGCACGGTGAGTTCGAACGAAACGACATGGTACAGCATTTCGGCGAGCAGCTGTCCGGCTTCGCCTTCACCCAGCATGCCTGGGTGCAGAGCTATGGGTCGCGTTACGTGCGCCCCCCCATCATCTTCGGCGACGTATCGAGGCCCAATCCGATCACGCTGCGCTGGTGGCAATTCGCCCAGTCGCTTACGGAAAACCCTGTGAAGGCAATGCTCACAGGCCCGGTGACCATTCTCAACTGGTCTTTTGTTCGCGACGACGTACCCCGCTCCGAAGCATGCCGCCAGATCGCGCTCGCCATCCGCGACGAGGTGACGGATCTCGAATGGTCCGGCGCAAGGATGATCCAGATCGATGAGGCCGCGTTTCGCGAAGGATTGCCACTGCGCCAGTCTGATTGGAACGACTATCTCGACTGGGCTGTCGAATGCTTCCGGATCGCTTCAACGGGTGTAAAGGACGCGACTCAAATCCATACCCACATGTGCTACTCGGAGTTCAACGAGATCATCGACGCGATCGCTGAAATGGATGCGGATGTCATTTCGATTGAGACGTCGCGCTCGAAAATGGAACTGCTGGACGCCTTCACGAGCTCCAAATATCCGAACGAAATCGGGCCCGGAGTCTACGACATTCACTCACCACGTGTCCCGGAAGTCGGGGAGATTTCGGACCTCGTCATGCTTGCCCGCGACCGACTGTCGGATGCCCAACTGTGGGTAAACCCGGACTGTGGCCTCAAAACACGCAAATGGGAGGAGGTCCGCCCTGCCCTCATGAACATGGTCGCTGCAGCACGTGCGCTCCGGGAGAAAGTGTAGGCCTGAGGGTTTCCTGGTTGCTCACCATGTGGTGAGTTGCCAGCTGCCGCATGTCGGCTGTGAATGTGCCAAAACGCGATCACATCCTTTGAAATAAGTCACTCGAGCGAAATGTGCACTTTCCTTCGGCACGTGTATTAATCGCGCAGGAGTAAAGGGTACCGTTTTCTCCCTGTGACGTGTCGAGTTCGAAGGGGATGTGATTGGCGTCGAGACCAGCATGCCAAGTGCACTGTTCTCGATCAGTTCGTAGCGGACTTCTCGGCTCGGTTCATCGAAATGCGCGGGTACATACATGACAGGTTCCTTCACTGGCCGCCGGGTTCGCTATTCACCGGTTGACATCCGATGGCAAGCGTTCCAACGCGGCGGCGATCTGGCGCTTCGCTGCTGAGGGCAGAGGCAGGATGGGACGCGGGGGGTCGGCACGGCAAATGTCGAGCAATTCGGCAAGTGCATAGACGACGCGAAGGCTCGAGAACTCCTTGAAGAGGCTCCAGAGCGGCGCAAGCGTGGCATCGATCCGTCGCGCTTCGGCCGCATCGCCCTGTTGCGCCGCCGTGACGATCTTCACGCAGACCTCGGGCAGGATGCCGGCGAGGACGCTGTACCATGTGTCGGCCCCGGCGATCATGGCCTCTGCGGCGTTCCAGTCGCCGCTGTAGCCGATCGAGAACCCTTCCGGCACAGTGCGCCTCTGGTCGGCCAGATGGCTCTTGATCGCATCGCCCTTGTCTGTCGGATTCTTGATGGCGACAATCCCAGCCACCTTTGCCAGGCGGCTGACAAGGGGTGGACTGAAATGGAAATGCGTCGTTCCTGGATTGTCGTAGACGACGATCGGCAGGCCACTTTCGCGCGCCACAGTGGAGAAATGTTCGAACACCTCGTCATCAGTAAGCGGGGTGTAGGAGGCGGCGGCAAGCAAACCCGCAGCAGCTCCAAGGGCCTTGGCGTCTTGCGCGAGCCCCACGGCTTCATCGGTGCGCAGCCCGCCTACACCCACCAGGACCGGCATTCGCCCCGCGGTTTCGTCCAAGGTCTCGGCGAGCGTCCGTCGCCGTTCCTCGCGCGACAGATACATGTAGGTGCCGGTGCTGCCGAGAAGACCGATGGAATCGACCTGAGCGGTGCCAAGCCGAGCAATCAGCCTGCGCAGGGCAACGTTATCGACGCGGCCGTCACGATTGCTCGGGGTGATGGGGAACGCGGAAAGACCGCTCAGGAATGCCATGGCAAGGCTCCAGATCTATGTGTGAGCGCAGAGGTGGCCGCACGCCAAGTCATCACAAGACGTCCAAAGCCCGCCGCAGATCGGCGATCAGGTCATCGGCGTCTTCGAGCCCCACCGAGAGACGCATGAGGTCCTCGCCGACTCCGTCGGCCAAATGGGCATCCTTGCGGATCGGCTGCCGAGCACGTGTGAGGCTTGCTGGATGATAGATGAGGCTGTCGGTATCGCCGAGGCTGACAGCCCGGGTGATCAGGTTGAGCCGGTCCATCATCCGGCACGCGCCTTCGTATCCAGCGCGAAGGCCAAAGGCCAACATGCCCGACCCGTTGGACATCTGCTTTCGCGCCGTCACCTGATCAGGGTGCGAGTCGAGGAAGGGATAACTCACCCATGCCACCGCCGGGTGCGCCTCGAGCGCCCGAGCCACCGCAAGGGCCGTGCCGCTGTGCCGTTCCATGCGCAGCGTGAGCGTCTTCAGACCGCGCAGGATCAGGAAGGCTGACATGGGCGAGAGCGCTGCGCCGGTGATGTAGCGCAGGCCCGTTTCGTGCAGCGTGCGGAGCGTTGGCGCGTCGCCCAGAAGCGCGCCCCCAAGGGCATCGCCGTGCCCATTGATGTACTTGGTCAGCGAGTGGAGCACGAGGTCTGCCCCATGTTCGAGCGGCCGCTGGAGCGCGGGGGAAGCGAAGGTGCTGTCGACTGCAATCTTTACACCGCGCGCGTGGGCGCGCTCGGCAATGGCAGCGAGATCAAGGATGCGGCTCAGCGGATTCACCGGCGTCTCGAAAAAAACAAGCCGGGTCCGCTCGGTAATCGCGGCATCGAGATTTTGAGGATCGGACAGGTCGACCGCGACGACCTTGATGCCGAAGCGGGGGACCGCCTGTTCGACCATGGCAAGCGTGTTCGCATAAAGCGTCCTGTGGACGATGAGTTCATCGCCTTGGGACAGGAGCGACAGGATCAGTGTGCCGAAAGCCGCCATCCCCGAGGCAACGACCAAACCTGCCTCGGCTCCTTCCAGATTGGCGAGCCGTTGCTCGAGGATCTCCGTCGTCGGATTGTATTCGCGCGCATAGAGCCTTCCGCCAAGCGCGGCGGCGGCCTCGTTCGCTGCCACGCTTTCGAATCCATAGGTCGAGGTCAAGAAGACTGGCGGCTGAACGGCATTGGAAAAGCCGGCGGGATCGTAGCCATGATGGATCGCCCGAGTGGCGAATCCGGGACCGGTGTCGTTGAGCGACCGCGTGAGAGCATCGGTTTCCGATTGATAGGAGCGGGTCATTCGGCCTCTGAGATCTTTCTTGGGTTTCCGAAAGATTGACGGCAAACTGGCCAATGTGAAATATCCAGTTGGCGATGAATGAAATGGTCCAGTCTTCAAGTGCCGGTTCTGCAGGTCGCACGCACGCGATGGGTGCACGCCAGATCTACGAGGCTCTTCGCGAGCAGATCCTCGGAAGTGTCTACGAAACCGGCAGTCAGCTGCCGTCCTCCCGAGGCCTCGCAAATGACCTTGGGGTTTCGCGAACGACGGTGACGGTCGCCTATGAGCAACTGGCTGCGGAAGGTTTCATCGAAGTCCGTCAAGGCGCACGACCTCGCGTTGCATCTTCGCTGATCGGTCCTGAGACGAGCCGCACTGTCGCGAAACGAGTCGGCCCGGTTCATCTGTCCGCCTATGGCGAACGACTGCGCGTCACGCGGCCCTGGCCGGATTATCTGCCGACTGGGCTGAAGGTCGATTTCCGCTATGGCGACCTGGCGCCGTCAGACTTCCCCCCATTGGTCTGGAAACGTGCGATGAGCAAGGCGATGGGGCAGCGCCCGTTGCGTCTTGCCTATGACGATCCGCGCGGCTCGCGCCGGCTGCGCCAGGCGCTCCAGGGCTATCTCTGGCGCGCCCGAACCCTGAGCTGCGACCTCGAGCAGATAATCATCGTCAACGGTTCGCAGCAGGGCCTCGATCTGTGCGCTCGCCTGCTTCTCGATCGTGCCGACCGCTTCGTCATCGAGGACCCGTGCTACAGGATGGCGCGTCAGGTCTTTGCCAGTACGGGTGCCTTGCCCGTCCCCGTCACCGTCGACGAGGACGGGATGAAGACAGAGTTGCTGGCGGGGATCGGGGCGCGACTGGCCTATGTCACGCCATCGCATCAGTTTCCGCTGGGCGGCGTCATGCCGATCGCGCGCCGCCATCAGCTTCTGGAATGGGCGCGGCACAACAACGCCTATGTGATCGAGGACGACTACGACAGTGAATATCGCTACGACATCAATCCGGTCCCTCCGCTGCACAGTCTCCAGGACCACGGGGCTGTCATCTACCTCGGCACGATCTCCAAAACGCTCTCGCCGATGCTGCGTATCGGCTACCTCGTCGTCCCGCCGGAATTGCAGGAGGTCTTCGCAACCGCCAAACAATTCGCGGACCGGCATTCGCCGGTGGCTGAACAGGAGGCTCTGGCCTCTTTGATCGAGAGTGGCGGCTACGAAAGCCATGTGCGGCGCGTGCGCAGGCTGAACGGCGAGCGTCGGGGGACATTGTTGGGCGCCTTGCGGCGCAGCTTCGGAGATCGCATCGCTGTCCAGGGAGCAGAGGCCGGTCTGCACGTCGTCGTTTGGTTCGACGAACTGCCGCGATCGCGGGAAACGACCCTGGTCGAAGCCGCCCGAGGCGCGGGCCTGGGGCTTCACCTGATCTCGCCCCTTTACGAGCGGCAGTCGGACGAAGGCCACATCGATCGCGTGGGGCTTGTCATGGGCTATGCCGCTTTGAGCATTCGGCAAATCGAGAAGGGCGTTGAGATCCTGCGAGCGGTTGTCAGGCAGGTGCAAGACGCGTTGCCGGGACACGGTGGCTAAAACGGCGGGACGTGGCGTGCTGGCGAGGAAACCGACCCTTGGGCTGAACCGCATTTCGTTGCAAAGCCAACTGGACTGGGAATACGCCATGCAACTGGTGCTGTTGATCAGGCCAGTTTGGCGGCAGATTTTCGTGCGAGACGAATTTCCGAGAGCGATGCATGCGGCAAGGAAAACTGCTTCACATCCATATCGCGCCCGCTGCCTTTTATGAAATGGAGGATTTGGCGGAGGCGTAGCTTGTTGCCGGCCGAGCGGGCTCGAGCACCCGCAAGACATAATCGACGATCTCTATCAGGCCTCTCCACGGCCGAATGATGGAATTATCCAGCGCATGGTGCGGCATGCACCACGCCGATGCTAGAAGATCTGGACGCTCGACAAGCACCTTTTTTCAAATATTTCCCGAACGACCCGCAGCGCAAAGCCTCCCCATGAGAAAAGAGCATCCATGTCTTTCACGCCATTGATTGCCCCCGAGATCAAGGCCCGCTACCCGGATTTTCATCTGATCAGCATTGTGGTGCGGAACGCCGAAATCGACGTGCCGGATGCACAGGCGTTGAACGACACGATTGCGGCGGCGGAACAGGCGGCGCTTCGCGATGACGCCCAAAGGGACGCGCATCTTGCGGCGTGGGCCGTTGCCTACGAGGCTTTCGGCACAAAGGCCAATCGAACGCCGTGCTCGGCCGCCGCGCTTCTCAAGCGGGTGCGGAAAGATGGCTCTCTCCCGCGGATATCCCCACTGGTTGATGCCTACAATGCCGTCAGCGTGTTGTATGGCGTTCCGATTGGCGGGGAGGATCTCGATCTCTACCAGGGGGTTCCGGGACTTTTAATTGCGAAGGGAGCGGAGCCATTCGACACGATCCAGCAAGGTGAAATGGTAACCGAGCATCCCGAACCGGGCGAAGTCATCTGGTGCGATGATGCCGGTGTCACGTGCCGCCGCTGGAACTGGCGGCAGGGGCGGCGCACCATGTCACGGTCAATACCCGCGCCATGTGGCTCGTGCTGGAAGCCCTCGGCCCAATGTCAGCTAAACAGATGACGGCCACCGGAGAGCATTTGATGGGACTTATCCAAGCGTTGTGCCCGGGTGCGCGAATCGAAACCGCGCGAATCGACGAGTCCACTACATCTCGTGTTCCTTAGGGCATGGCCCCACCTTTCGGAGAAACACCCCACTCAGCCCTGTCCGGATCTGGCGCTCCTTGCTCGCTCCGCTGGCCTACACAGTTGATTGCGAACGACCCAGAACGGCTCTCGAAAACGAGCGTCGAACGAAATCAGATCACCGCTTGTTCTCCCTTAGCGTTGTTTGGCGTACTTTTATCGCGATGCCCTCCAGTGTTGGATGGTCCAAATTACGCAAGCTCGGTCGAGTGATCGCGGAGAAGCTTAATGTCGACTACATCGAAATTCATGGAGCGGTTCGGACAACGGGTGCGAACCCGGGACGTCGTGCCGGTGTCGTCAGGCTCTCCCGTCCGACTGAGCCTCGGTTTTCTTCACGGCGCGAATACTCCTGAGGCCGCCCGCATTCTCGTTAAGAGACAGCTGCCGCTCAGGACGGCCCACGCGATACTCACGGAGGTGGTCGATCACGGCAAGGCGTTCGTGACGGTTCCTTGCGTCGACGACCTGTTGGCACTGAAGAATGAACTGTCGTCCGCAGGCGTGATCGCGAAGGTTCATGCGCCGCGGCCGATAAGTGTTCGCGAAGTCCGGGATCGCACGAAGCTCTCTCAGGAGGCATTCTCCGTGAGGTATGGCCTCGATCTGGCAACGCTTCGAAACTGGGAGCAAGGTCGCTCGAAACCGGATGCAGCGGCGAATACTCTCCTTTGGACCATCGCCCGGAATCCGGAAGCAGTCGAAGAATCGCTGGACATGGAGGACGGAGTGGCTGCCCCTTCGCCCTAAGGGGGCCGATCACTTCGGCGCGCGGCAATTCGGCCGCCAGCGCGATGGCCGGCCGCCGCGCGGTATCGCCAGCGCGCGAGCCTCATGCGTCAGACGCCTTCCTTGGCATGTCGCACGCCAGATCCCAAACATGATTCCATCGCAACGAGCTGGTGACGGAAGCAGTGTCTGCACTTTGGAAACGAGCCATTTGCGTTCTCATGGACGTCGCGACTCGTCTCGTCCAGTAAAAGTCGCAATCATTGTCAATTGCGATGTTCCGCAGTCAGCTGGCCGTTTATTTTCCTAAGATCTGCGTTATAGGCCGGGGTGTTGTCGCTGTTTCGGCGGGTAAGATGGGATAGGCGACCTCGGGTGCCTTTCCGGTCAGCGAGTTGAGGAAGGCAACAAGCAGGTCGACTTCTTCGTCCGCCAGTACCACGCCAAGCTGGGTGGTTCCCATGATGGCAACGGCCTGTTTCAGATCCCAAACCTTGCCCGAATGAAAGTATGGCGCGGTGAGTGCAACGTTGCGCAGCGGCGCCACGCGGAAAACATAAGAATCGTCGGCTGCATTGGTGACCGCAAATCGGCCCTGGTCTTTTTCCGGCAGGACCTCGGCGCTGGGCTGTTCCACGAGGCCGAATGGGTAATAGGCTTCCCCACCAACGTTGATGCCGGCATGGCAGGACGAGCAACCTTTGTCCATAAAAAGCGCCAGGCCCTGTTTCTGTTCGGAAGTCATGGCAAGCTCATCACCATTCAGGAAGCTGTCGAAGGGGGCCGGCGTGACCAGTGTCGCCTCGAAGGCTTCGATTGCCTTGGCGAAGTTGTCGAAGGTGACCCGATCGGCTTCAGCCGGAAAAGCTGCATCGAACCACTCGACATATTGCGGCATGGACTTGAGCGTGGCGATGACTTGGCCCGGTGTATTGGCCATTTCGATGCCGGCTTGGACCGGTCCCTTCGCCTGAGCCTTCAGGTCTGCGGCACGACCATCCCAGAACTGGGCGATGTTGAAGACAGCGTTCAGTACAGTCGGCGCGTTGCGCTGTCCCTTCTGCCAACCATGGCCGATCGAGGTTTCATGATTGTCGTCGCCGCCGGTGGCCAAGTTGTGGCACGAGTTGCACGACAAGACGCCTGACGCCGAGACGCGTGGATCGAAGAACAGTGCCTTGCCGAGAGCGATCTTCTCCGGGGTGATCGGGTTATTGGTGACTGCCCGCGTGGTGGGTGGCAAAGCCTTGAAAGTGGCCAGTGCCGTTTCTCTGAGGTCTGCGGGGATCGAATCCGCAGCAAAAGCGGTGGCTGTCAGCAAGGGGACAGCCATCGTACTGAATAGGATTTTCATAAATGATCTCGCTGCGTCGTGCACGCAGCCACTCTGGGATATGCGGCTCGTGAACGCCCTGCGCTAAATCAGTTGCGGGAGAGGACCGGGTGGTCTGACACCTGTTTTCGCGGCAGAGCTTGGACCGTCCCGGAATGAACGCTCTTCTCGACCGGATTTCAGGGAGGCGGAGGATCGCTGCTCGGCAAGCGGCGGCGCCGGAGCCGTGCTTCGGTTCTCTCTGCGCCTTCAACTATGAAGAAATCGGGGCCGCCACCGTGTCAGATTCGGTTTGGGGCCGGTTATCTGTTCCGCAGCAGGTCCTGCTCGACTTCCGCCTGCCTTCGTCAGATCGACGTGGGCCCAAATCGATCCGCGATAGTGTCTCGTAGCACCTTTGCGGGACGATCTTATTTCGACTGTAGAGGGCCGTTTCGCGTGAGCAAATTACACAAATTTCAAAGGGCGCCCGAGTAGCTGTTTTGATTGGCTTGTGAGGCCTATAGCCTCCATCGAGCGAATATTGGCAGACGACGGAGCACAATTTTGGCTTCGTTTATCATCTTGCTTCAATGGGACAACTTCTTTGCAATAACTACACGGCAATTTACCGTCACGAATTTGAGAGAACCAAGTCCCAGGCAGTGGTTTCACATCAGAAACATTGCAGTCCTGCCGCGAGAAGCCGATTTACAAATACAACAAGATGATTAACATCGCCATAGGGCGCAAAATATTGTTTGTTCGCTATAGTACGCTCCAGATGCCGGCGAAATCTCGATACAATAACCTCGTCGGCGTTCCCGCTCCGGCTTCAGATACGACTGCGACGCCTATACTTGCGCTTTTCCACTGCCCGACATGCAGGCAGCGAGCCATTGCATCGCGGAGGTTGCATCTTCCAATATGACGACCTGTTTCGCAAAGCGGAAAAGAGTCTTGCGCGCTGCGCTCGCAGGTTTTCGTCCGTTCTATGCATCAAAGCACGCCGTGAGGGCGGCTTCGTAGATCCGGTCTCTGCGATCTTCTGGCAATTCGTTGAGAAAATCAGCGGCCACTGCTCTGCCACCGATTTCACAGCCAAAGAGAGGATGGCGAACAGAAACAGCCCGCTTCGTTTCGAGATTACTGGTCGTCTGGCGCAAAGCTTACGGCCGAGACGCGCCTGAAAATGCGCAAGCACCGCGGCAGGTCGCCAACAACGGAACGCATCAACGGTCATGACGGCGCGATACCGCGCTATAGATCTCGCTGCTGGACGAGCATCGCAATAACCCTGTCGAGACCTTGGTTGCTTTCAGCGGCGACCGCCACTATGAAGCGACGCTTCGCCGACTGTGTTTCACGCCGCCTGGAGAGTTTCATGACAGAAGAAGCCGAAAAAAACATCGACACCCTCATCGAGCTCACGGCCGATGTCGTCTCAGCCTATGTCTCCAACAATCCGATCCCGGTGGGGGATCTCCCTGCCCTCATCGGCCAAGTGCACGCGGCTCTGAAAGGGACGGCGGAAGGTGTCTCTGCAAAAGAGCCGGTTGCCCTTACGCCTGCAGTCCCGATCAGGAAGTCGGTGACACCGGACTACATCATCTCCCTTGAAGACGGGAAGAAATTCAAATCGCTAAAGCGCCATCTGTCGACCCACTATGGACTGACGCCGGATGGATATCGGGCCAAATGGGGCCTACCGGCGGATTATCCCATGGTCGCGCCGAACTACGCCGCGGCGCGCTCGTCATTGGCCAAGACAATGGGGCTCGGCCGCAAACCGAAAGCGCCGGAAGCGCCGGAGCCGGCGCCGACGAAGCGAACCCGCAAGAAGGTCGCGGCTTGATTTCGGCAATGGAGATTCGTTCTGGAGCGTTGCAGCCATCGGCTTAATCTGCGCGTCATATAAAAAGGCGGGGCCAACCCCGCCTTCCTTTCAAACAACTTTGTTTCATGAGGAATTCGCGACGCCTGCAGCAATCTGCTGCCCTCAGTTTTTGCTCGCTCCTATCGGCCGTGAGGACCTCCGGACCTACGCGCCCACTCTTGCCAGGACGTTTCAACCAGCTTTGCTGAGGCTGCCAGCGGAGGATTTGCCGGTGCGGCGATCCTGCTCGATCTCATAGTTGATCTTCTGGCCGTCAGCGAGGGTCGAGAGGCCCGCACGTTCGACAGCCGAAATGTGGACGAAAACATCCGGACCGCCATTGTCGGGCTGGATAAATCCAAACCCCTTGGTGCTGTTGAACCACTTTACCGTTCCAGTAGGCATATACGTGTTCCTCCTTAACAATTGCAACGTGGGCAGGCCATTAGGCCTGCCCGACTCATAGCCGAGACTTGGGCGCAGCAAAAAGCGAAAAATTGTTAAGCCCCGATCAGCTGGCGCACTCCATTTTGGCCGTAGTCGCCAGCAAGCAGTGTCCTTCACTACCGCTCGAGCATGGCCGGAAGCGCCCGATCCTTCCAACGCTCCTCAGCGCCACGTCTATGGCTGGTGCTTGGAGGCACGGGACGTAAGGCCGACCGCTGCTCGTGCCGCCAGGTCAAAGGCCGGGTGGTTCACGGAGCTACCTTCGTGCATAACCGCTTGGCAAGCGCTTGAAGGAGTTTCGAATTGGATTGTTTCAAGAGGGTTCGAGGAGTTAATCGATGCCACCAGCGTGGAAGCGATCGATAACGCGCGCGTTTTGCTGGACCAGTTCAAGGGCAAGTCAGAAACAATCGCCCAAGCGATCGATGACTTCCTACTTGATTTCATGACCTTGCTGTTTGTGGTAGAAGCTACCCGCGAGCGGTTCCACAATCCGGCGAGGCGGTTGGCGCGTATCAGATTGAGCAGGATCAGGCTGTTACTCACCCGATGCTCTTGACCTAAGGGACCACGCCGCCAGCAATGCGTTTGCAGCCGCAAAGAAGGCAAAATCTGTTCGCCGGCAAACCGAGCACAGCCAGGCGGTATTTACCCAGATGAATTCGATCGCGACCGCCAAATTCTCCTGTTTGGTACCCAGCGACGACGGCAAGCGCGGACACCTTCCGTGCTGCTGTCCTCCAGCGACAAACGTGCCTGCATGCCCCCATCCACGGCGAGCTCGACGGTTGTTTCTTACGTTTGACCAAGGTCCCGCGCAAACACTCCCCTTTCACGCAGCAACTCATCAGGCTCAACGGCCTCGCGGCAGGCGCATTACGCCAGAAGCGCGCAACCGAATCGTTTTTTCCGGCCCGAGTCCTACGATCTTCGTTTTCCAGCGCCTCGCGGATATCGCCCAACTCGCCGATCTTTGATCAGATCCGTCTTCGCGCGCGAGCAGGCTCCGCGCTCGAGTTGGCTGGGCTGCTCACGCCTCTGCCCTTCAGCATCGACCCGGTCTGGCTGTCGAGGACAGGGTTCCGCTGGGGCGACCAACATCTCCATTCTCACCGTCAGTGCAGCGGCCATTCGAAGCGCATCCTATACCCCTCCCCCGGCAGCGCGCCCAATCGTCTTCCGAACGAAGAAGATATTCTCAGCCGCGCGCGCGTCGCGTTCGGCCCTGTCCGATGTCCGACAATGTCGGATGCGCAACATGGCAGAGCCCGATTTGTCCACATGCCTCGAACGGTTTTCTGATCTGGCACGGTGCATGCTTGGTCTTCGCAAGGCCGTCGCGGACCAAGGAGAATCCGTCAATGATCACTTCACCAAGAAATACGGCCGCAGGTCTCCTGGGTCTATCCAAAGATGAGGCTCGAGTAAGGCCTGGCACCATGAAGAGCTTATTCATCTGGCTCGGCGCTGCCCGCCGATCCTCCCACGCAGGGAGACGGGGACGCAGCGCCTTCATCAAAATGAGGAACAAATCACGTTGCCTC
This sequence comes from Mesorhizobium sp. M0296, assembly GCF_040321675.1. Lineage (NCBI taxonomy): Bacteria > Pseudomonadati > Pseudomonadota > Alphaproteobacteria > Hyphomicrobiales > Phyllobacteriaceae > Mesorhizobium > Mesorhizobium sp. M0296. The sequence continues at coordinate 27,617 of NZ_JAMYRZ010000016.1, read as the reverse complement.
GAACCTTGCCTTTCGACCAGCCACCACAACCGGAGCCATCGATCGTCCGCCTGGCTGCGCAACGCCACCGCGCTGGCCCTGGTGACGACCGCTCCGGCTCTGGCCGCCACCGACGGCGGCAAGGTGACCGATTTCCTGCTCGACAACGGCATGGAAGTGGTCGTCATCCCCGATCACCGCGCGCCGATCGTCACTCATATGGTCTGGTACAAGATCGGCAGCGCCGACGAGCCACCCGGCAAATCCGGCCTTGCCCATTTCCTCAAGCATCTGATGTTCAAGGCGACGATCAACCACCCCGCCGGCGAGTTCAACCGAGCCGTCTCAGCCATTGGCGGCTACAATAACGCCTTCACCGCCTATGACTACACCACCTTCCTCGAGACGGTGGCGCCCTCGGCGTTGGGTGAGATGATGGGCTTCGAGGCCGATCGCATGTTCAACCTCATCCTCAACGACGATGATATCAAGACCGAGCGCGACGTGATCCTGGAGGAGCGCCGTTGGCACAGAGAGACGAACCCGCAGGCTCTGCTGGACGAGGAGGTCAACGCGACGTTGCGGCAGAACCAGCCCTACCGCATTCCGGTCATCGGCTGGATGCAGGAGATGGAGAAGCTGAACGGCACGGACGCATTCACCATCTACAACAAATACTACCGACCGAACAACGCCGTGCTGGTGGTGGCCGGCGACGTAGAGCCTGAGACGGTGAAGGCGCTGGCCGAGAAGACCTATGGCAAGGTTGTGCGCGGGCCGGACCTGCCCCCGCGCAACCGTTCGGTCGAGCCGGAGCAGAACACCAGGCGCACAGTGACGCTGACCGATGCGCGCGTTTCGGTGCCGAGCTTTTCCACTCAATGGGTGGTGCCGTCCTATCATACGGCAGAGCCCGGCGAGGCCGAGGCGCTCGACCTGCTGGCCGAGATCCTCGGCGGCGGTAACCGCAGCCGGCTATATCAGGAACTTGTCGTCAAGCAAGGCATAGCCTCGGCGGCAGGCGCCTCCTTCCAGGGCACCATGCTAGACGACACCAATTTCACCATCTCCGGCTCGCCGCGCGGCGATGCAAAGCTCGTCGATCTCGAAGCGGCGGCCGTTGCCGAAGTCGCCCGGATCGCCAAGGATGGCGTCACCAGCGACGAGCTGGACAAGGCCAAAGACCGCTATATCCGCTCGGTGATTTTTGCGCACGACGAGCTGGACCACATCGCCAACATTTATGGCAAGACGCTCACCACCGGTGGCAATGTGAAGGACGTGCTCGAGAGGCCGGACCGCGTCCGCAAGGTCACCACCGACGAGGTCAAGGCGGTCGCCGCGCGTTATCTGGTGCTCGACCATTCGACGACAGGCTATCTTTTGCCGCAGCAACAGGCGGGGAATTGATCATGAGCTCCATCCCCATGCAAATGCGCCGGCCGGTCTTCCCTCGGCGCGCCTTCGCCACCCTGTTCCTCTCCATCCTCTTTCTCGCCGGGTAAACGGGATCTGTTTAAAGCCGCGAGGAGCGGTTTTCGCGGGCCTTGCCAGGCATTTGCCGGTTCAGGCGTCATTATTGGGGTGCGCTCCTCCTCAGGCCAGCCTCTCTTCGAGTGGATAGAGTCGCCGATTCGTGGTCCGCAGATTGTAAGCGCAGGCCACCAGCATCCACTCCGCGCGGCTGGCGAAGCCGATGTCCGTTGTTCAATCGTTCGACTCGTAGAACCGCGAGGCATCTTCTAGGTATTCAGGTATTCTCCCTTTCCAGTCGGGTACCGTGGTCTACCAGCTGTCTGGCCGAGGCCCTATAAGGAACCCGGACGTCGCGGAGTACACACCGCACCTGCTATATATACCTGCTGCGTCGAGGAGGAATCCGGTATTGCCCCTGTGCCTGCCGATGATCCGTCACCTGAGATCCCCCGATCTGTTTGGGCCCATTGATCGCCTGCCGGCACTTGGCACGCGGATTAGCGAGCGGACATTCGAGGTCCTCAACCCGTCGACTGGCGAAGTGCTGGCAGAACTACCCGACATGGGTGTCGAGGAGACATGCGCTGCGATCGACAAGGCCTATGTCGCGCAGCCTCGCCAAAGGCGGCGCAATTCGATGCGGGGGCAAACGCATCGGCACGAATGGCACGTTTTTCCAACCGACAGTCCTGACCGGTGTCTCCAGCGAGATGACCGTCGCGCAAGAAGAGACATTCGGGCCGCTGGCACCGATTATTCGCTTCAAAGATGCGGATCAGGTCGTGCGTGAGGCCAACGACACGATCTACGGCCTCGCGGCCTACTTTTATGCCTCCAACCTGAAGCGTGTCTGGCGTGTGGCCGAGGCCTTGGAATATGGAATGGTCGGGGTAAATACCGGCCGGATGTCTTCAGAAGCGGCGCCGTTCGGTGGGATAAAACAGTCCGGCATCGGGCGGGAGGGATCCCGCCATGGCCTCGAGGACTACCTCGAAATGAAATATCTCTGCATAGGCGGCATCTGAATTTTCGGCTTGCAGGGTTCACAGACCGGGTAACCTAGCGAGCGATCTCCAAATATGTGAATTGATCGCTCCTCGATTGGGAACTGAGGGGCGGCTCCGTACCCAAGCAAACACGCAATCCTGAAGGAGCACCCTGGCTGGACTTATCTCTCGACGAGACAAGCGTCTGCATTGTCGGCGAAAACGGCGTGCATGTGACGGAGGATTACGCTTGCGAGGGATTTGGCGACCCTCGCCGACTATCTTCAGGCGACGGGCTGTCTTTGCGCGGGTCTGGTTGGAGGCTTGTGCACCATCGCGATCGTGAACGCTGGTTGTGCGCAATATCCGGTTTCTGGGGCAGAATTTTGAACCTGCTACCTTCCGATTGTCAGTAGCTCAGTTGTTCTTCGGCCGACTGCGGCGCCAGTACAGGCTCGGCCAGAATCGAAGATACCATCAGGCAGGCATTCGCATTCGAGATTTCCGGTGTCGGCGCACGATCCAGGGCGCGCCAGGTTGACCAAGCGCCTCGAACGGCATGACAGTCTTGACCGGCTGGAGGACGGAAATCCCGCGATGCCGAAGAGGTTGGTCAGCGCAGTCGAGCCCACACGGCATTTGCGGCACGAAACAGCAAGGGCTGGGAAGCGATCGGCCGAGCGGTCCTCGAAGGCGCGGGCCAGGGTGTCGACGATGCGTTAGTTCAGGTCCGCCAATCTGGTCTCTACCGTCTGATAGCGGCTTCGGTCGCCAGTGACAGCGAGTAAAGATATTTGGCATCATCGGCTTTGATTGCCGCGCAGATCTGGTCGAGATTGGGATAGCTCACTGGTGCACCTTTGGGCTCATAGTGCTTCCTCCTCATCGAGATGAGGATTGCCGGATTTGGCGTAGAACACCAACACGGGTCCGAGATCAAAGCGCGTCCCGGGCGCAAGGCGCTGGACGGACCGGGGCCATGTTTCGATTGAGACGCCATCGATGCCTCGCGCCAGCGTTCTGGCGAATCGGGGCATCAGCGGAGCGAGTGTCGGCGCCAGGATCGCAGCGGCCGTCGTCTGAAGGGCTAGCGAAGTCCGATTGCGGGCGGGATAGGAACGTCGCGCCGCCGCATAGTCTTGCGCCCGACGGTAGATCACGCAATCGCGCACGAAATCGCAGACCTGAGCGGCCGCGCGCCGGACCGAGAAGCCTTCGTCCGAATAGGCGCTCTCCATCGCCGCGCGATAGATCTCTATCCGAGCAAAGAAGGCGCGGTCGGCCGGGCTCCAGTCGCCTGCATCGGGTACACGGCCGCTAAAATCCTGCTTGATTTCCTGGTTCAACGCATCAAGCCAGTTCAGCCAAATCCCTTGGAACACCTCGCTCTCGGTGCGGCGCAGCGCGTCCAGCGTGAAATCGGTCCGCTCACCTTCCGGGCGTGTCAGGCCCAAATGGAGGCGCACGACGTCGACTGTCTTTGGGCTCAGAACCTCCTTGCCCCAGACTGCATGGCGGCAGCTGGTTGAGAACTTCTTGCCGTCGAGCAGGTAGAACTCGTTGAGGTGATATCGGATGCGTGGCGTCCAGTGGGAGAAGACCTCGGCGTAAAGAGCGGGGTAGAGTAACGCGTGGTAGAACGAATTGTCGAAGCCGAAGAAATGGACAATCTGCCAGTCGTTGCCGGGCATCTCCGCCTTCCAGTCGCGACCCATCGAGCGGCCGAGCGCCTGGATGTTGTACAGAAAACCGAATGCCATCTCCGGCCACACCCAGATCACTTGCCCCGGGAACCCTTCGGCCGGCAGGCCCCAGTCCGAGGGGTGGGTAATGGGCACTGAAAAGTTGCCGCGTCGGCGTAGGCGCGCGAAGAGATCCAAGATCCGTAGCGGGACGCCCGATGCCCTTAGATGCCGGTCGATATTGTCGTAGCATCGGTCCAAGGCAAGTTCCGGGCGACGGACGGAGCCGACCAGCGGCGCCTCGGCGGACTGCCGTGACCGGGCTGCACCCAAGTCGTGGCAAAGGTTTGGGGCGCCGCATTCCTCGCAGATGTTGCCACCGGCGGAGCCGCCGCAATCGGGGCAGAGGCCGCTAACATCCGGCTCGTAAAGATAGTGGCCTGTCACAGCATCGAAAAGCGCAGGGCTCTGGCGCAGATCTACCGCCGTGCTGCTCAGAAGACTGCGGAAACACGCGGCTTGAAACTCGCCGTAACCGTCATCGCCCATTGTGGGTTGGAAACTGTGGACGTCACAATCGAGAAGTGCAAGCGTGGCGCGAATCTCGTCGGCGTAGTAGCGCGCCACGTTTGCAGGCGTCGATTGATCGGCATCGGCGCGTGTCGTGACGTAGCTCTGGTTGTCATCGCTTCCAGTGAGGTGATATGCTTCGACTCCTTTCATGCGCAGGAAACGAGTATAGACGTCGGCGCCGAAATAGGGGCCAGAAAGATGCCCCAGATGCAGATCGCCATTTGGCGTTGGCGGCGTGGAGAAGACGAAGATCGGCCCGCGTGGAGCCGTGGTCTTTGCAGCGGCATCAAGGGCGGCGTCGCCGTCTCGCCAGTAGACATCGACGAAATCTAGGTCTTCGTTTCCGTCGTTGCGCAGCACATGCGCTTCAAAAGGGTGGAACAGAACGACATCGCCCGCCTCGACCGAGATTTCCCCACGGTCGGTAGTGACTTTGCCCGCGCCAGAAAGGACCACAAAGGCCTCGATTTCGTCGTGCCGATGGGGCTCGGATGTAGCGCCCGGCGCCAGCCTACCGAACGAAAAACCCGTGCCGACGCTTCCCGTTCCGAGCGTGGCCATGTCGATACCGAACGCCCGCGACAGCTCCGTTCGAGAAAACGTGTGTTTGCGCATGACAACGAACCTAAGCTGTTGAAGCCGTGGGATCTTCGGCTGCCAACGCAACAGCCTCCCGTGCGATTCGCGGAGAGAAACGGCCCGACCCGTTGGCGGCCCCGGCCAGGATAATGCAGCTCTGGGCCACCAGGCGGGCGACGAGGGGGGCGCCAGTCGGGCTGTAGGCGTCATAGAAGACCGCCCTGCGACCACCTCCACAATCCACGTGCCGAACCGTCGTAACGGGCTGCGGTCGATGCTCCGCGAGCCCGCAAATCAGAACGCCATACTCTCCGCGCATTTTTGAGCGGTCGATCAGTTTCGTGTGCATGCCTCCGCCTGGCTGCGTGAGCTCAATCGCGATAGAAAATGCCATTTGGGGGCTTGAGTTTGTCGAGATCGGCCACTTTGCCCTCGGGCGGGTTAAGGGCGCGCTTAAGCACGTTATATTCAGCGCGGGTCGGGCCACCGGTTGAAGCACGCTGGAACACCAAGTAGAGTGTCCGCCGCGACCGATTGCTTTTGTTCGGTCGTGAGTAGTGCGGTGCGTAATCGTCGAAGATGAAGATGTCGCCAGCCTTCCATACTACGGGTTCCCAGGAGAACATTTCGGCGACTTGAGGATCGATCACCCCACCGGCATCCATGGGAAACACCCCCTTCTTGTGGTTGCCGGGGCTGAAGAAAAGCCCGCCGTTTTCCGGGTCGGAGTCGTCGATGCCTATGGCAACTACCGCATGGACCATCCGGTCGGGGAGTTTGTGTGGAATGTGATAAATGTCCTGATGCGGGAGATAGCCGCCGCTGTCGGGGTAGTGGAAAATCAGCAACTCCTTGAGCCTGCGCGAATCTTCGCCAAGCAAATCCTCGACCGCTGACTTTATGCGCTGATCTTCTAAGAGCAAACGACGCAATGGATCATGGAAGTCGAGAAAATTCTCGATCTTGGAGATGATCTTTCGATTGTCCGTCGTCTTCTCGAACCACATGAGCCATTTATCATCGCTGACATCCCAGCGTGACATATCTTCGACAAAAGTAGAGATATCTTCCTGAGCCGCTGGAGCGAAGAACCTTTCGAGCCTGACGTATCCGTCTTTCTGCCACTTTTCTCTTTGTGCATCAGTCAACATGCGAAAAGCCTCCTGTTGGAAAGACTGGTTGGTCGGACATCCCAATTAGGGCAGTCGGGTGCTGGTCAAGTTGCGGGGTCCACTGAGACGGACTCACGTCATGTGGGACGGCGATGCTAAGTGCGTTCCGCTCCGGCGGATATTGTCCGCAGAAGCTCGGCGCGAGACTGCCTATGTCAGGCTCAGCCGGGTCCAGGGGTTCCGTAAACTGGGCCGGATCAATCGCTTCACCCGGTCCAGCCACGACACGCATCGCTAAAGGCCGGCACCATCCGCTGACCGCCGACCCAGCCATGGCCGCCAAGACCACGGCGCTCTTTCGAGTGAGCGACCTGGTACGGTCTTGACAACCGTAGGGGAAATGCACGCCCGCAGAATAATGCGATGTGCCGCTTGGTCCAAGGGCTTGTTCGGTCACGATGATTTCGGAGAAGCCTCCGGCCTTCGCCGCAGCGGAGGCGGACATCATTCCTAGGATGCCACCGCCGATGATCAAAAGTCTACGAGTCATATCCCGCTGCCCATTTCTTCGGCTGCGGGGTCGGGCCAGCTCTCGATCGAGGTATGGCTGATGAAGCCAGGATGCTCGGGGTTCGCGCATGGCGCGCGCCCAAGAAGGCTATCGAGGATGCGGCGCGCGCGCCAGGCCAGCAGGCTTAGGTTCGGATCGGCCAGGCCGCGCTGCCCGAGGCTCGCGTTTTGTACGAAGATGCGTCTGTCACGCGGTCCGTCCCAGCTCACCGAAAAATCCTCGCGAATAGCTAATTCATTGTCGATCTGCTCCAGCCGGTGCGCGATGGGCTCCAAGAAGTCTGGCACCGCGTTCTCGTAACCGGTGGCCAGGATGACGATGTCAGCCGTGACTTCTTCGACGTCGTCCATGCCGTGCTGCAGGGTCAGCCTGTGACCCGGTCCGGCGTTGATGCAGTGCGAGACGGTGCAGCCCGGCCGCAGTGTGATGTCGCATCGGTTTGGCTCGAAAAATGCGTGGCGGTACAGCGCCTGATAGATCGCGCGCAACGTGCTTTCCGAAATGCCGTCCGAGGCAAGCACGTAACGCCGCAGGAGCAGCTTACGCTGCGACTCGCTCATCGCCGCGAAACGATCCGAAAAGCAGGGCATGAACAACTCGTTTGTGAAGGGGCTGTTGTCGAGAGGCAGGTAGTTCTCGCGCTGCGAGACCCAAGTGATCGAGGCAGGCCGCCGTTCTTTCGGCAGGCCGACAAGGTGCAACATCACCTCGGCTCCCGACTGCCCTCCGCCAACCACGCAGACATGCTTTCTCCGCACCTCAGGATGGATGTGCAGCAAAACAGATGAGTGGAACAGGTTGCGTCCAGTCCAGCCCTGAAACTGAGGCGGGATTTGCGCCTGCTTGCCAATGCCAACCACGACGTTTCTGGCGCCGAGAACCGCCTTATCCGTCCGCACCCGAAACTCGCCGTCAAAGCGGATTTCACGCACCGTCTCGCCGCCACGCACAAGTGGGTTCCTGTGGAAGACCCAGTTCAGGTATTGCTCGAACTCAACTCTGAGCACGGCTTCGAACTGTGCGTTCAGGAAGTGATACAGACGCCCGTTCTCGTGCAGGAAGTTTACGAAAGTGTAGGCTGATCGCGGATTCACCAGCGTGACCAGATCCTTGAAGTGGCAGACCTGGAGCTCCGAGGAATCGAAAGCGATGCCTGGATGCCAGCGGAAGTCGACCTGCCGATCCAGGAACAGTGCCCCCTGCCCAACTTGCTCGTGTATCTGACACGCAAGGCTCAAATTAGACGGCCCGGCACCGACCCCAACGCAAGACAACTCCACTGCTTTCCTCCTATAGAGTCTTCCCACTAGCCGGCTTGTTCGCGGCGAATATCGGCCATAGCCTTTGGGCCCCTGGCGGACGTTTTCGAGCCTTGGTCCCGACCGGTTTGGGGTCATGCCGGCGACGTGGGGCAACGACGTATGTCCTATCCGCCCGTCTGGATGCCCGCGTCGCCACGCGAGACGCTTTCCAAGCCCATGAGGTGTTGAAGCCGGCGCAATCGCCCCGCCTCAACCATCATGCCTTTCGGCGGCTTGATGGTAGGCGAGAGCGCGGTTTTCACTGCGGCGACGGCATTTTCGGTGCACATGACCATGGGCGACCTCTCTTCGATGCAGAGTCCCCTGCATCGGCCGTGCCAAAGACGGAACATTTTATTAAACAATGGGTTGGCGGATTTGCGATCCTGTCGGAAATCCGACATTGAGGGAGACGCCTCACTGCGGCGCCCGATTTGCACGTCGATGTCGCCTTTTTCCGAATAGCTAATCGGGGCACCTTCTGCACCAGAATACTTCTCTTATGGAGACCAGCAGGAAGTCTTCATGAACGGACAGTGCAGAACCTTGTGTCTCTGCCGGACAGATCGCAATTTCCTTCTCCCATCGAGGTCAGCAGTTGCAAGAGCTGCCAGATCCTTCGCCCTATCGTGCCGTTCACTGGCTCGATCCCGGACATCTTCGGAGCCCGCGATCATGAAGCGTGGCGCACTCTCATGTCCGCCGCGACGCCTCTCTCATGGGGAAGCAATTCTCTATGTTGGTGTCGGATCGATGCTCTTGATGAGATGGTTGCAGATGGGGGCATGCCCAGACCTAAGCACATCAATGATTGGGCGATATGGGACCTTCACCAACTGGATTGTCGAATCTCTGGAAAGATAGCCGGAAGACAATTGCGTGATGACCACTCTGCCGGTTCCAAAAGCACGTGCGCCGTTCGGTCCCTACGACTCAATCCAGGCGGAGGGATGAGGCCGCAAAGCAGTCCTTTGCGCGCCCACCGGTGGGCCAGGATAGAGGCAACGTAAACGCAGTTATCCGATGATCGCGCCGCGGTGTCCTCAGGCCGTGCCGCGCCCGACATCGGCGACGCAGTGGTCGTCGCGTCGCCGATGTCGATCCGAAGTTCGGCCAGTTTCGCGGTGAGCTTCACTGCATATTCCGCAGTGCCCACCGAGCTGGCACGGGAGGTTCTATCAGGCGGTCACGGCTGCATTCGTTGTCGGATGTTCGACGATGTCGGACATGAGACACAGCGTCATCAGGGTGATCGCATTGTTCTGAAACGATTTTCTTATTTGGCACGACTCCTGCGAGGCTGTCCGCAAAACGCGCTGCGGCACGGACAGAGGAGAAATCATTACATGATCATGCGCGCCGAACATGCGGTCGCAGCCGCGAAAGCGGAGCTTTCCCGGGCCGACGGAAGACTTTGCGCCTGTTTTCCAGGCGACTTCACTCTTCGGGTTAACCGGACATGACCGCATTCGATTGCCGCCCAACGCTGAATGGTCCCGACGATGATCCGTATCTTTGGCTCGAAGATGTAGAAGGCGAACGGGCACTTGACTGGGCCGCCAGCCAGTCTGCCAGGACCCTGGAGCAGTTCGGTGGACCGCAATTCGAGCGGGACCATGACGCCCTGACAGCGATTTTCGATCGCCCTGACCGGATCCCCTTGAGCAGGCGCCGCGGCCAGTACCTCTACAATTTCTGGCAAGATGCCCGAAATCCGCGCGGACTGTGGCGCCGGACCACCCTTGCCGCCTATATGAAAGTTGATCCTCAGTGGGAGCTACTGCTCGATCTGGACGCCCTCGCCGCTAGTGACGGAGAGGACTGGATCTGGGGCGGCGCGTCCGTTGAGCCGAAGAGACGGGAAAGAGCCGTTCTGCGCCTGTCGCGCGGCGGCAGCGACGCGGTCGTGCATCGCGAACTCGATCTGGGATCTCTTAGCTTTGTCGCCGATGGTTTCAACCTCGCGGAGGCCAAGGGCGAGGTTAACTGGCTCGACCCTGACACGCTGCTGCTTTCCAGTGCGCTTGGTGATGGCATGGCCACCCGCTCCGGCTACGCGCGCACCGTGCGGCTGTGGAAGCGTGGCGCGGATCCGCTCACCGCGCCGGTAATATTCGAAACCGGTTCCGAATCCATTCGCGTGTCCGGCCATCTGGACCGCACCGCTGAGAGCGAGCGCCTCTGGTTCATCGAGGGGTCGACCTTCTTTGAGACGATCGTCAGAATCGGCGACAGGAGCGGGCCGAAGATGCGGATCGACCTTCCTCGGGACGCCTGGTGGAGCGGCTTCGGCGACTGGCTGGCGGTAAAGCCACGCAAGCCCTGGACAGTCGGAGGGATGACCCATGCCGCGGACGCGCTGATCGGCATCTCGCTTTCCTCCTTCATCGCCGGCGAGCGCAGTTTTGCCATCCTCTTTGAACCAGGCGACAGGCGCTCCCTGCAATCATTCTTCTGGAATAACGGGAAGCTCGTTATCTCCTACCTCGTCAACCTCGATCCACGTTTCGAGATGTTCACCCCCCAGGGCCACGAATGGACGCGCCGAGCGCTGGACACCGTGCCCACCGAAGGGACTGTTCACCTTTGGTCGTTCGATGCTGAACCTCACGAGACCAATGGAGAGGTCCTCATTTCGGCTCAGGACCCGATCACGCCGCCGAAGCGTCTCCTACTAGACCTCAATGCCGCAGCGCCTCTCGGCGCTCCAGTAATCCTGAAGCGCGACCCGGAGAATTTCGACGCATCTGGGCTGGTGATGACGCGCCACGAGGCAGTCTCGACCGATGGTGAGATGATCCCTTATACGCAGGTCGGTCCGGCGAATAGGAACGGGGATGCCCCGGTTCACCTCACCGCCTACGGCGGGTACCGCAAATCGGTCCTGCCCCACTACAACTCCTCGCTCGGCAAACTGTGGCTCGAACGCGGCGGCACGTGCGTGGTGGCGAACATCCGGGGCGGCGGCGAGTTCGGCACCCGTTGGCACGAGGCGGGGCGCAGGGCGGGCAAGCGTCTCACCCATGACGATTTCGCCGCCGTTGCCGCCGACCTCGTGCGAAGAGGCATTACGCTGCCGAGGCGGATTGCCGCCCAGGGCGGCTCAAATGGCGGCCTTCTGATCGCCAATATGCTTACCCGCTATCCTGAGCATTTCGGCGCGCTCTTCTGCACAGTCCCGCTTATCGATATGCGCCGCTACACCAAGCTATTGGCGGGCGCGAGCTGGATTGACGAATATGGCGATCCCGACAAGCCGGAGGAATGGATTTTCCTAAAGGAAATCTCGGCCTATCACGCCGCGACACCTGGACAGCCCTACCCGCCGATCCTGCTTGCCACCACGAAGCGGGACGACCGCGTCCACCCGGGCCACGCGCGTAAGATGGCCGCAAAGCTGCAGGCTCTTGGCTATCCCGCCTACTTCTACGAGCCCGGCGCGGGCGGGCATGGCTCCGGCAAGAACAATCGGGAGCGGGCCGCATTCATTGCCCTGGGCACCAATTTCCTTCGCAGCGCGATCGGCTGGCAAGCCGAGGGCGTTCGATAGGTGGAACGGAGACAAAGGGCAACGTTTCAACAAGTGAGTACAGGTCGATGATTGCGAGCACGGCGCAAATAATGTGTGCGCTGTCCCACGCAAACTGCGCATGAGCGCTCCGTCGATTCCAGCAGGATTTTTCATAGTGCATCGCATCATTTCTGAAGAGCAAGGAGAGAATATCATGGCGAGAAAGCGAATGGGCGTGGCGCCGGGAGTAACAGCGGCCGTGATCCTCATGGTGGTGGGACAGCAGGCCGTCGCGGCGGACCTTGCGCACCCCGCGTGCGTCCCGCAGGCAAGAGCCTCGGTCACGGAAGCGCCAAGCCCTTGGCAGATCCGGCTGCGTGCGTTGGGGGTCGTCACTGAGGATTCGGGCTACGTCAATGCAGTGCCCGGCTCCGGTCTTTCTTATTCAAACACGGTGACGCCGGAACTCGATATCTCCTATTTCTTCACGGACAACATCGCCGCCGAGCTTATCCTCGGCACCACCTATGCGAACATCGAGGGCCAAGGAGCGATCGGCGCGCTGGGCAATATCGGCAAGGTTTGGCTGCTGCCGCCCACGCTCACATTGCAGTATCATTTTACCGATTTCGGCGCGTTCAAGCCCTATCTCGGTGCTGGCGTGAACTACACGATCTTTTATAACCAGGACGTCGGCAGCGCAGATGCTCTCCATGTTAAGAACACGTTCGGCACCGCGCTGCAGGTCGGGTTCGACTACATGGTGGATCAGCACTGGGGCGTCAACTTCGACGCGAAGAAGCTTTTCCTCAAGCCAGACTTCGATGTCACGGTGGACGGCGCGAAGCTGACGGGAAAGGCCGCGCTCGATCCGTGGTTGATAGGCGCAGGCATCACCTACCGTTTCTGATGGGAAGGTGAAGTCGGGTCGTTGAAGATAAGGGCGCCTCGTGCGCCCTTTTACCGTCAGCCCCGCACAGGCAAATCGGTCGCTGGATCATTCGAAAAGGCTTTGTTGTTGCCCGCAGGCGAGAAAGTTGTCCGAAGTCCGAGGAACGCTCTGATCAGTTTTACGAATGACCATCCGCCTCATTACAGCCGTTGGAACCTCGAAGAAACCATTAGTGGAGCGCAGCCTCGCCACCGAACAAGCAGATCATTCCTGTTCTTTGGGTCTCCGCTGGCGCCTGCAAAGGAAGTGCTTAGAGGCAATTTGGAGCAGGATGGCTTCGCCGTTGTTGATGGAATGCCGGGGCCAGCACTCGTAGCTGGACATCGGCTCAATGACGTCGACAGGCATGCAGGCTAATGCCGCAAAATACCGTGAGTGCGGCCATCTCCAGGTGCGCGCGCCAACCAGCGCGCTGTGCAGGGCTTCGTCGCGGGCACGCGTGATCTGCCGAGCCTGACCTGCCGGGGTTGGAATTATCCTTCGACGTTAGGCCGAGCCAGGCGGCAAAGTCTCGGGGGGCCGATCGAAAGTCTCAGATGCCGGCGTCTTCATCACCAGTAGCGACGCACCGATCGGGGGCCGACACCGGGAGTGGCGCCAGGCGCTGTCTGCACTCCTTGGCCCGATGTTAAGCTCTCAAATCTGGCGTCGACATCTTTCAGATGTGTTTGCAAACTGCGCATATTTCTTGAGCATAAGCGCGAACAGCTCCCGCCGCCAATCCGGCAGCGTCCATCTGCTAAGATACGCTCGAGCAGCGGTTCGATCTGCACATTCTTTGGCGGCGATCAGCCCCATATTCTGTCAGGTAGTTGCGGAATCGCATTGGCGAGTGGCGTGGGATTGCGGATCAGCCTGTCGCAGGTCAACCAGCATCGGCCGCGACGAAAGCGCGTCGATCAACTGGCGACCGAGCCTTCCCACGCAGCACCTGCAGACATACGTCCATTGCTATCCTACTCTTCTCGGTCTGACGACCGATATCCCGCAGCAAGATAGCGACGGCGTCATTGACGTCGAGCACGATACGCTCTGAGCCGTGGCGGCCGACCTGCACAATGACTGGCCTTTCGAACTTGCTCAAGCCGGCCATCTCCCCTCCTTGACAGCCAGTCTGCGGCGACAGGCCGAAAGCTAAACCGAATGTTACTCGCGCCTCGCTCCAGTCGCATCGGCGAATAGCATTTAGACTTTTGCGGTGCCCGCTTTGCAGGCAGCAATCCACTGCATCGCAGAGGTCGCATCCTCCAATATCCCAACCTGCTTCGCAAAGACGTAAAGCGCGTCGCGCGCCGTACCTACAGGCTTGTGCTCATCGTCGTGGGCACGATCTCTGCGATCTTGCGGCCATTCATCGAGAAGATCGATGGCCTCGGCAAGACTTGCAATCTCTTGCACGATGTAATGGGGCTGCCGAAAGCCTCGGCCTTCATTTGTTCCTCCCGACCTGCTGAACAGCCAGTGCATGTGAGGCGGGGGCCGTCCTGCGCAAGCTGACCCGCCGCGGCCTGCGCGGCGTCAACCTCATCGTCTCCGACGCCCACGAAAGCATCAAGGTGGCCGTCACCAAAGTGCTGTGCGCCTCCGGCACATTGCGGTCCCACCATGACCGGTTCGCCTGTTTGAGTGCCATGAGCATCATTATTCTCCAATCGCCCGAATCGGCGTGTGCTGTTGTGGGGCTACGGCGCCTTTGCGGAAAGATAGGTTTGCGCTGCTCGAAGTGTTTCGTCAATATCCGACAACAAGATCGGCAGTTTCGGAGCAAGCTTCTTGTTGTTTCCTTCGAACGCCAGGAGAAACTCTTTGTCGTGCACGGTAACATAGTTGAGTTTAACAAATTCTGCTTTCGAGAGTAACGGCTTTGATGCCATATCTATTATGGTGCGCGGCTCTAATCGGAGAAGCGCGCGCTGGAGAATGGCTTGGTATTCATCATTGACATCGGCCCATGCGATTACGACGATCGACCGTGGTTCGCGTGCGTGCCCTATCTCTGCCGGGCGCGTGAGCGCGACGTCTATGTCAGGCCAGGCGCGGAGACGTTTGCGAAGGTTCTTGGGGTTCCGCGTTACGATTGTCGTGGAACGAAATCGCTCTCCAAGACCAGTTCTGATCAGCTCGCAAATCGGCCTATCCGCCCCGATCAGGTAAAGGCGATCAGGTAGCTCTCCATTCGGAAATCGATGAGCAATGATGTCTCGAACGATGTGATAGTAGTTGAGCGATGCAATAAACCGCTGTCGCTCACGCGATGCGCGACCTATATCAATTGCCAACCGTACCATCTGGAAAATAGGAAGGCTTTGGTCAAGAAGTTCGATAGCTTTCGCGAGCTGATCGCTGATATAATTATCGCCAAGGACCTGGGAACGAGCGCCGGACGCAATCTCGGCGAGGCGCTTAATAATAGTGGGCGCACCTTCAATTCGTTCAGCTGAAAAGCCAGAAAATATCGTGCTGTCGATATTTCTCAGTGCGTGCTCCTGACCATAGACCTCAACTCGCAAGCAGGATGCGACCAGGAGAACTCCGCGTCTTGCAAGATCGTTCGCAATTGGTTTTATCTTAGCCGAATGCTGCGCCATTGCGAAAGGCGAGGTCATCTGGTGATCAACATAACGGCCAAGGAACTCGCTCATCGTTTCGTCCTGAAGTTGATTGAAGCTCAAGCTGCCTTTGATGGCGGCACGTGCTTGAGCTCAAGGTCTTGCACCGAACCTCCCGTCGCCGCGAGATGCAGAACCGCATCCGCGCCTTCGAGAGCCATGCTGTTCGCACCGATGTTTGCAAGCCTCGTGCCGATTTGGCGGATCGAGACGAAGAAGAATATTCTTCCGTGAAGAGTGCGGTAGGACGCCAGGCCGCACCGCCGGGGTCGCAGACTCGACGAACCCGACAGGTGATGTCGGGCACCCGACGTTGTTGTAAGGGAGCATAAGAGTGCGTGGGTTAGTCAATCGGCGCTGAGTTCTGTTGAGGGGACGGACGGCTCCGTTCGACGTTTTCCGCGAGCTCAAGTGCAATGCTTTTGAGTATGCCAGACGCCAGATCTGAGCGGCTACCATTGTGTGCCACCGATGAGATGGCACGTGGGCGCAGAGCCAAGCTGCGCAAGGCCGCCCGTTTTTACCCATGTGCGCGAATCGGTCATCCAGCAGATCACAGATTGGCTGGTCATCACAGCAGATCGCCAGCCGCATGCGGCTGCAGTATCATCCGAATTCCGCTACGATGCGATTTCCAGACTAGCGTGGAATATCGAGTTGGCTCGATATCTTCACGGCGGATCCATAGCGTACCCTTGCAATTTTGCTCTGTGCTTTCAGATGGGTCGCGTCCCGGGACGCGACCTTTTCAGCGGTTTTCCTGCAAGGAATATTCGCCGCGCCCGGCTCGTTCGTCCCCGCAGCGCCTCTTCAGAGCTTCCATCGAGTGGGCCCACATGATCGAAAGTTCCAGTTCAAGAAGCGAGCCCATCGCGTTCCACAGAGCCGGGACGTTCTCTCGGTCTTGGCGCCTAGCTCGAAAAATTCGCGGTGGGTTGGCGGATGTGGCGTAAGCCGTTGAAGACTTTCGTTCAGAGCCAGCGCGCTCGGAGATGAGATTTGGACCTGGTCCGCGGATCACCATACCGGCCAGCGGCTTCGGAAACGCGCACACGAAGCCTGACAGAAGACCGCACTCGATCACACGCTCATTGCCTCAGAAAATTCTTGCATCACGGGCGGCAACACAGAAGGCTTTTCATGAAGTTCCGGCAAACCCACACGACGGCCGACGCGGCGGCGAAGACGTCGATCAGCACGGCCACGGCGTATCGCGTGGAGAAGGATTCGAGGCTGCCTTCGCAGAGGAAGGTGCCGCGGGATCGCCGCCGCTCGCCGACATTTTCAAGGCCGAGATCGTGCCGCTGCTCAAGGCGGCGCCCGGCATTCGGCCAATCACCATCCTCGAGGAGATGCTGCGAGGCCATCCCGAACTGGGCCCCGGCTTTCGCCGCACGATCGAGCGCCGCGTTCGATCCTCGCGCGCGGTTCATGGCGAGGAACAGGAAGTGATCTTCCGGCAGGTGCACGAGCCCGGCCGCGTCAGCCTGTCGACTTCATCGACATGAGCGGCGCCGGCGTCACCATAGCCGGTCAGTCGCTCCATTTCCGACTCGCCTATTCCGGCTTCGAACATGCCCATGTCGTGCTCGGCGGCGAGAGCTTCGTGGCGCTGCCCGAAGGCCTGCAGAACGCGCTCTGGTCGCTCGGCGAAATGCCCGCGGGAGCACCGCTCGGACAGCCTGTCGGCAGCGTTTCGCAACCTGGACAGGGATGCTCGCGCGGACCTGACGCGTCGCTACCAGGACCTCGTCGCCCACTACGGCATGACCGCAACCCGCAACAATGCCGGCATCGCGCACGAGAACGGCTCCATCGAAGGTTCTCACGGCCACCTCAAGCGTGCGATCCATGACGCGCTCCTGATGAGAGGGTCGAGCGACTTCGACGATCTGGCCGCCTATCGTCGCTTCGTCGACGAGATCGTCGGTCGCTGTAATGCAAGCAATTCCAAGCGCATCGACCTCGAGCGCGCAGAACTCCAGGATCTGCCCAGGCGGCGCACGTCCGACTACGAGGAAGTCACCGTGCGCGCCACCTCCTCGGGCGGCTTCACCCTGCGCAAGGTGTTCTACACCGTGCCTTCGCGGCTGATCGGCCACCGCCTGAGGGTGAGGCTCTTCGGCGATCGGCTGGATATCTTCATCCCAGCTCATGACGCTGACGCGCGGGCGAGCCTCTCCATCCGGCAAGCACGACCAGGTCGTCAACTATCGCCATGTCATCCATTCACTGCGCCGGAAGCCGATGGCGCTCCTGACCTCGTCTACCGCGACCAGCTCTTTCCCCGCGAGGCGTATCGACGAACTTTCGACATGCTCGTGGATCGCTTGCCGGGAGCGTCAGGCCTGCCGCACCATGGTCGAACTCCTCGCCCTCGCCCACGAGCGCGGCTGCGAGAGCGAACTGGCCGATCAGTTGAACGTCGCGAACGAAGCACGGCAATTGCCTGACATGGCTGCGTTGCGAACGGTTCGCCCCGGATCCTTCCCGGCTGCCGAACGTCGTCCTGTATCTGGCCACGCTCGACGCCTATGAAGGCCTGATCGGCACCAGCCACGAACTCACTATGACGGGAGACGCTGAAGTCGAACAGCACCGGCGATGCCGCAAGGCTCAGCCTCCTACGAACTGCGTCTGCCTGCCATAAAGGGGATGCGGCCGCAGTTCGCCGAACAGGCCGACAAGGAAGGTTGGCCCGCCGCTCGCTTTCTCGCCGCGATCACCGAACACAAACTGGCAGAAGGCGATCGGCGCCGCATCGAGCAGCCGCCGTCTCGTAACCATATGTCTTTTGATAACATGATTCCATTATGCAAACAGCGATGAG
Organism: Mesorhizobium sp. M0296; assembly: GCF_040321675.1. NCBI lineage: Bacteria > Pseudomonadati > Pseudomonadota > Alphaproteobacteria > Hyphomicrobiales > Phyllobacteriaceae > Mesorhizobium > Mesorhizobium sp. M0296. Next base: position 9,456 of record NZ_JAMYRZ010000016.1, on the reverse strand, counting down.
TTGACATTTCGTCTAAACATGCCATTTTGTCAACATGGAAAACCTCAGATCGCCATTTGCATTCGGCGCTGCTAGTGGCATTGAGGTCAGGGGCGAAGCACAAGCTGGATATTATTATGGATCAGTCTAGCGGACATCGTGAACAGCGCGTGCAGGATGTTCTGGATACGCTGGCCCAGCTTGTGCCTCAGATCGCACGCAGCATAACGAAAGATTGTGAGGTGGTGCTGCACGACAATCGCGCTTCGCCGCCCCGGATTATGGCTATAGGCAATGGACATGTTACCCGTCGTGGTGTCGGCGACCTCATGACCCGCATTGCGATTGGCAAGGCTGAGTTGCAGAATCTTCAAGAGCCGCTGTTCAACTATAGCTCGGTTGCTCCGGACGGTAGGCAGTTGAGGGTTAGCTTGCTGCCAATCATCGTCGATGGGAAGACGGTTGCTTATCTCGCCGTAAACTTTTCTACCGGTGACCTGCTTATGGCGCAAAGGGCGATTACCGAACTAACCCGGACAGAGCCGCATCCGAAAGAGATTCAGGAAACCTTTTTGCCAAGTTCTCTGCCCCTAAGGCAGATAATCGAGAACTTTCTTGAGGATTGCCATCGTCCAGCGCACCTTCTCGACCGTGAAGACCGCATTGAACTTGTGCGCCGTCTGCACGATCTGGGCGCGTTCCAAATGCGCGGGACAGTGCGAGAAATTGCCGGTCGACTTGGGATCAGCCGCGCCGCTGTCTATAACTATCTTAAGCTCGCGACTGGGGAAGCGGACACGTCGTAAGCCGCACCCAATGTCGTTGCATAACCAAAGCGAGAATATAGAGGTATCTTCCAATGACACACAGGTTGGAGCCACTTCTGGCTCCACGTTCCATTGCCTTGTTGGTGCGAGCCCTCGTGCGGGAACGCCGCGCAACGACATGCTGCGCATGATTGAGAAAGGAGGATTCACGGGCGAAATCTCTCCAGTTAATCCAAAGTACGAGGAGATTGAGCAGTACCAATGCTGGCCCTCCATTTCTGCTCTGCCGAATCCGATCGATCCAGCGGCCTTTCAGACGGCTCAGTCATTCGCCATGATATTTATCGTGACGGCGACGCCGAGACAAAGATGTTCGAGAAATCGTCCATCGCTGCGCGCTGGCGGGGCACACCCGATCAGTGCTCGGCCGAGGGTTGCGGCTGTGCCGAGGACCCAGCCTATCGCGGCGGCAACATCACCCGGGCCCCCAATTTTTCCTGGGAGGCGGCCCGAAATCGGCCGGCCAGGTTCGGCGACGCTCGGGCTCAACGCGACGCGCGGGGTCTATGCCGGTTGCGGCGACGAGGATGGCCGCTTTACCGCCGAGACGCTGTTCGGCGAGGCGAGCGACGCCAATCTCGACAAGGTCAAGCGCGGCAACGGCATGATCGTCAACTTCCCGCGCGGCAAAGGCGAGGTGTTTCACGCCGGAAGCTGCGAATGGGTTGCCGGCCTGCTAAGGCAGGATGCGATGGTCGAGCGTGTTACCAGAAATGTCCTCGACCGCTATCTCGGAAAGTCATGACATGCTGAAGTCCCCTGCCCCGGAAGCCCGCGAAGCCTCGCATCTGTTCTATCTGTCCAGTCTGCGCCGGCCGCTGATCGACCGCGCCGAAGGCATCTACATGTGGACGCAGGATGGCCGCCGCTTCATCGACGGATCGAGCGGCCCGATGGTCGCCAATATCGGCCACTCCAATCGCAAGGTGCTCGACGCGATGAAACGGCAGATGGACCGCGCCACCTTCGCTTACCGTCTGCATTTCGAGAACGAGCCGGCAGAGGAGTTCGCGCGGCAGCTGGCCGCCAAGCTCCCCGAAGGCATGGACCGCATCTTTTTCGTCTCCGGCGGCTCGGAAGCGACGGAATCTTGCGTCAAGCTGGCGCGGCAATGGGCTGTCGCCACTGGCCAGGCCAGCCGCTGGAAGGTGATCACGCGCTTTCCCTCCTATCATGGCGGCACGCTCGGGGCGCTCGCCGTTACCGGCGACGATGCGCTGGCCGAGACTTTTGCGCCGATGATGCAGCTCATGCCCACCGTGCCGGCGCCGGCCGCCTGGCGCGACCGCGACAACCTCTCAATGGAGCAGCGCGGCATCCGCTACGCCGACATGCTGGAGGAGAAGATCCTCGCCGAGGGACCGCAGAGCGTGCTCGCCTTCATCATGGAGCCGGTCGGCGGCGCTGCCACCGCGGCGCTGGTGGCGCCGGACAGCTATTACCCGCGCATCCGCGAAATCTGCGACCGCTACGGTATCCTGCTCATCCACGACGAAGTGATGAGTGGTGCGGGCCGCACCGGAAAATTCCTCGGCGGTGACCATTGGAACTGCAAGCCCGACATTGTCGCGCTGTCGAAGGGACTGGGCTCGGGTTATGCGCCGCTCGGCGCGCTGGCGGCACCGATGCGGCTGGTGCAGCCGCTGCTCGCCTCCGGCGGCTTTCAGCATGGCCACACCTATGCCGGCAATCCGCTCGCCTGCGCCGCCGGGCTCGCCGTGCTCGGCGAGATGGACCGCCTCGACCTGATCGCCAATGCGGCTGAGATGGGCGACCTTTTGATGGCTGAATTGAAGGGATTGGCCAAGCGGTTTCCGTTTATCGCCGACGTGCGTGGCAAGGGGCTGCTCCTAGGTGCCGAGATGATCGCCGACCCTGATACGCTGAGGCCGATCGCTCCCGCAAAGAAAGCCGCCCAGCGCCTGCTCGACCTCGCCTATGAACGTGGGCTCATCATCTATGGCCGAAAGGTCAAAGGCGGCGTCGACGGCGACAATTTCATGGTGGCGCCGCCTATGATCGTCACCAGAGAACAGATTGGTGAGATCGTTGCCATCATCGGTGACTCGCTGCAAGTGCTGGCCGGCGAGCTCGACCTGCCGGTCGAAGGCTGAAAATGGCGCCGCGAAAAGTCATCGTCACCTGCGCCGTCACCGGATCGGTGCATACGCGGTTAATGTCGTCCGAGACCGGTGAATCCTCTGGGGTTACGCGGCTCGTAGGAGGGGTGGTTTGGACTTGAAAAGTGACGGCACGTTCGGCGCAGGCTGTCAGAATGGTGCCCGCAGTCGATCGGGAAGCTCGCCGTTCAGTTCAGCCGTACGGACCTGCATGAGCATGTGCGCACCTTGGAGGGACCAGCGTATCTGCTGCTTCTTGACCATCCGTTTGCCGAAGGGCGAGTTCACCGCCGACTCGGCGAGAGTGGTGGCGACGCGCAGTCCAGACCGGTAGCGCTTTCCATAGTTGACCATCCCACCGCGGTTCGAACGTATATAGGTCAGGAGCTGCACGCCGAGGGCTGTGCAGCCGCGCGATCGAGAACTCGCTTTCCACGAGCCTCTCTAAGTCGCGGATCGCACGATCGACACGTCATTGCCACAGGCGCCACTTCACGGCTCTGATGTCCCTGCCGATGGTCGAAAGCGCTTCAATGGACCGGACTGGGATCGTACGATGTAATCGGCGATCTGGTGCATGGGCTGGATCTTCATGGCGATGTGAAACCAGTCGATGATGTGGGTCGTCGGTTTCGGCATGGGCGCGGGGCAGCCGCTTCAGGATTTCGGCGCTGTCCGAGATCACCGTCACATCGCCGAAGCCGCGACATCTGACGTCTTGGAGGGGCGTGAAGAGCACGATCGCGAATTGCATGCTGCCCGCTGCTGCCGGTGACGAAATAGCGGCCATCTGGTTCGCCCCGTCCGCCGCGACCGCATCTGGCCACGACGAGGTCGAGTTTCGCACTGAATTGGTCTCGGCGCTGCGAACATGAGCAGTATCGATGCTAATAACGAACTCTTTGCGCCGATCTTCGGGCAGCTGCATCTCAAGCTTGCATCGGTCATCCGTTTGGGACCTCGCGCGCCAAGTTTCCTGTATGACCTGATCGTCGAGCCGCTTGCCGATCCTGATGGTACGCTTGCGTACGGTCGCATGCGTCTCAGTCGGTTCAGTGGGCAGGGAAATCGGCCAGCACCTTCGCCGCCTGCCGGTAGGGCAGCATGCTTCCTAGCCGCGCCGTCAGTTCCATCAGCTCCGGTGTCGCTCGATCGGGACAAATTTCCTTCAGCGGCGCGAAGGCACCGACCATCCCTGGATGGCATTCCCGGCACAGCATCCATCGGGGATTGCGAACCTCAACGTGCCGAAGACGGGTCGGATCCAGCGTGTGGTGTAGCCCTTGACCGGTCGGAACGTATGGCAATCCGGGCAAATTCGGCGAAGAAGGGCATACGTCTCCGCCTCATTTGCCGACACGCTCGAGGGCGAATGGAACGAGAAGCTCCGCATGTTGGCCAATGCCCGCGAAGGGCGCGAGCGCGGCCGAAAGCCCGATCAATTCATCCTCGACAAAGCTGTCCGCGAGCGGCTGGTGGCAATGACGGTGGATTTCAGCCAGCTCTGGGCAGATCCGGATACCAAACCGCGAACGCAGCGACTGCTTCGTCGAGGATGTCACCCTCGTCAAGCTGCCGGCGGAAGCAACCACCGAGGTTCACGTGCGATTCAAGGCTGCAAAATCCAGAGGCTCACGACCATGCGGATTCCGACGATTTACCGGACGGCATTCCGATCAAAAACCGGACGCGATTCCGTCCGGATCATTGGAATACGCACGACCATGAGCCCAAAATCTTCCGCGCAACAGATCAAGACGCAGCCCGGCAGTGTCGAACTGATCGACAAACTCCTCGACGACGACATCTATTCCGAGATCGCCGAACTCCTCAACCAACAAGGATATCGCCCCGGGCGGGGCGACGCGCCGCGGTCGCCACGACACCCGCTTCGCGGCCTTGCGAGTGGCCAATCTCGTTCACCAGTAACTCTCGATATGACCGCCTGCGGGAACGTGGAATGCTGACAAAACAGGAAGCGGCCGCGCGGCTCAATTATTCAGATCTGCCGCAAAGGCAATGCAGCCGATGGAACCGTCTCGTTGATCGGGCAGCCGCACGCGTGCAAAATGCCGGCTCAGCTGAAGATGAAAGGGGCGTAGTATGAACATATGAACATATGAACGCAGATCGTTTATAAACAGGCATGCGCCTTGGCCATCATCTGTCCGCTAGACTGATCTATAACTATATCCAGCTTGTGCTTCGCCCCTGAACGGATTGCGGGCGTGCGCGGGCAAGGATGCGGTTGAGGACGGCGCAGCCGATGGCGACTTCGGTCTGCTGAACGGGAAGCGAGCGTGCCCGCAAACGTCGCCCGACGATGGACTTTATTGCCCTATTGGCGGTCTCAACCAGCGAGCGTTGGCCGTACTTGGAGACCTGCCAATTTCATCCGGCCGTCTCTGTTGATTGCGGTGATATGCAATCCTTTTGTCGGAAGGTCGATCGGTTCCGCGTTGACGCGAGGGGGAATGAAGTGGCGACAGACGCGCTGTGATTGATGACTGCGTCGCAATTATAAGTTGGCTTTCCATCATAGGCACCATCGGCAGTAAACCGTCCGATCGGACCGCCAAGTGGTCGAGCAGTGGCTCAACTTGAGAGACATTGCCAGTGTCCTGATCAGTCAGGGTATGGGCAATGATCTCGCCGCTGTCGGCATCCAGTGCCAGATCAAGCTTGTGCCAACTGCGACGGGATCTGGCGCCGTGACTGTCCTCCAGCCACTTGCCCGCTGCGTAGACGTGGAGACCGGTGCTGTCGACAAGAATATGACTGATCCGTCCGGCGGAACCTGGCGATCATGCCGTTGGGTGATTGCCATGTCCGCGCCCGACGGCTCAGGGTGGTGTGACCGGGGACAGCGAGCGCCAGCCCATCAGCTGCAGCACCGATTTCCAGCAAGCCTGCTGCCCGGCGCAGCCGCAGGCCCAAAGACAAGACCCAGCGTCAAGATGGTGTCGATCGCCAGATCAAAATAGCGGTGCTGGCCGCCACTTCTTGCGTCTTGGCACTTGCCACCTGGACAGGGCTTCCGGCGTCACCCACAGGGTCAAACTGCCACGATGACGAAGTCCTGCCTCGTATTCCGTTCTCTCCCTGATTGTCGCGCTACACGCGGATTCGTGCCAACGGACTAAGGTGCTGGAGCCGGATTTCCGACAGTTCGTGCGCGAAGGCGGCTCGACACAACTGTCTAACCATGCCGCTGAGAAGAGGTTTGTTATGCCTACCGCCGCAACATGCGGTGCGGCAATCAACCTGGGAGGATCTCACCTTGATCGCCGCGCCGTAACGGAAGCGGGTTCATCTCGAACGCCATGCTCGCCTGGACGGCAGGAGGTCAGCGTCGAACGGAACTTTTTATCGCTCGAGACAAGTCAATGCAGAACCGAATCTGCGAAGCCTTCAACGGCCGCATGCGCGACGAGCTATTGAACGAGACACTCTTCTACCACCTCGATCACGCGCGATCAGTAATCTCTAGATTGGTCGCCGGATACAACGAACGGCGCCAGCATTCAGCGTTCGGCGCTCGGCAATCTCACACCTGCGGCCTATGCCGGCACCCTAGCAGCAACGGATGCATGGCTGCGTGACCCCGACCAGCTCCGCCGATCGCCCATCGCCCAACCTGCGCAATTCTTAACAGTACCGATTGACGACATTCCGTGTTCAGAACCAGACATCCTACGCGCTAGATGTGAGCGGCTGGCCACTAGTCTTGGTCTAGCATTTAAAGGGTGCCCCCCTGATCTTTGTGCCCCTGCTCGCAACACCTTTCGTGGCATGCCAATTGCGAGTGTGTCGCCAGGTGCGGTTCCGACATTGCCATCGCGCTGTCTTCAACCCAGGAGTTCACATGACACTCGCCCACGCGGTACTGGCTGCCCATCCGTTGGCACGCGCCAGCGGTGCTGGAGCTGCCTGGGGACCGGCGACATGTTGCGCAGCACTATACCGGCAGCTACGTACAGTCCGCGTTGCACATAGTGCTAATGACACTGTTCATCAGCCTTCTGACAGGCTGGTCTCTAGTGCTTGTGCTGGGATTCGAGGGGACCGGCGCAAATCCGAGAAACTGACCATCACACCTATCAAAGATCAAAGGAGTAGCTCATGCGAGTAGCTGTTGTTGTGAACAGAGATCTTACTGGCGTGATTAACCGGTTCGGCCAGCCCTTTCCGCAGCCGCCGCAGCCTTGGCCAGACTGGGACTGGGAAAGTGTGGTGGCGGCCCTGCAAGAGGGCGGCCACGAGGTGCTGCTGTGTGAGGGCGATAAAGGCATGCTAACTACGCTTGAGCGGTTCATGCCGCCCGATTCGCAAGCCCGCCCTTCAGGATTCGTCTTCAACTTGGCGAGTGGAATTCAGGGCGAGTCCCGTTTCTCCCAGATTCCTGCCATGCTCGAGATGGCCGGCGTTCCATACATAGGAGCGAGCCCGCTCGGACATGAGCTTGCCAACGACAAGATCGTCACCAAGATACTCATCCGCGACCGCGGTGTGCCGACGCCGAACTTTCTGGTGATGCGTCGAGGCACTGAAAATACTGGCGACCTGAGATTTCCAGTAGTAGTGAAGCCGCCCCGTGAGGGTGATAGCCTCGGACTGCAGCTCGTACATGAACCTTCTGAGCTAAAGCGGGCCGTAGAAGTGATTGTCGAGCAGTATGCGCAGGACGCGCTCGTTGAAGAATACATCGAGGGGCGGGAAATCAGCGTTCCGCTGCTTGGAAACGGAGAAATAGACGTATTGCCTTTGGTGGAGCAGGACTTTGGCAATAGCAATTCGCTGTTCACTTATGAAGCGAAGTACATGGGCGTCGGAGCGCCCCAGATGATTAGCCCGGCGCATCTCGACAGTAGGCTTGCGGCAATGCTGCGGGATATTTCGATCACGACATTCCGCGCTTGCCAGTGCCGGGACTATGCCCGCGTCGACGTCCGGATCGACCGCTCCGGCCAGCCTTTTGTGCTAGAGATCAATGCCAATCCGTCCCTCACAAAGGCCTCGTCATATTGCGTGGCTGCGAACACGGCCGGACACAGCTACTCGAGCTTGATCAATCGCATCCTGGATGTCGCCCACACGCGGTATTTCGGAACCGCTACCCCCCAGGGCCGAACGTGACTCTCGGGTAGCGCGGCGAGGTTGTTATACCAGCGGTGCCGATTTCTGACTCGCTCCCCGGATTCCTCCGCGACCCGATTTATGATTCTTTCGGGGCGAAGGGGGACTCGTTTATCGGATCAGCGGTTCAGTTGCGGACAGACTATTCGGCTTCGGAGCTTCGCCGGTTGGCACGGGCCTCGAAGGACGCGCGGCAGAGCAGCCGTTTGCTTTCGCTTAGCGGCGGTGCTTGACGGTATGATCCGTGCGGATGCCGCCAGGATCGGCGGGATGGACTGCCAGACCTTGCGGGACTGGGCACACCGGTCAACGAAGCCGGTCCGGATGGGCTTCTGGATTCGTGGTCGAATGGCCCCACATCCCACATCACGGCTTTCGCCCAAGCGACTGGCAGAGCTGGCCGAGATTGTCGAAACAGGCCCTGATCCTGCCGTTGACGGCGTGGTGCGGTGGCGCCGCGTCGATCTCCAGCAGGTCCTCAAGGAGCGCTTCGGCGTCGAGTATCACGAGCGCCATGTGTCGACGCTGCTGAAGAAGCTGGGCTTCTCGCACATGAGCGCCCGGCCGCGTGCGCAGGATGCCGACACCGTCGAAGCATTTAAAAAATCTCCCGCGCACGCTGAAGGCCCATCTGGTCCACCTGCCGAAAGGCACAGGGGTGGAGATATGGTTTCAAGACGAAGCCCGCATCAGCCAGAAGAACTGCTTGGTCCGTCAATGGGCAAGACGTCGCACGCGTCCCCGACAGCCCGCCGACCAGCGCTACAAGAACGCCTACCTGTTCGGAGCCATCTGCCCGACACGCGGCAAAGGTGCTGCCCTGGCCTTGCCGCATGCCGACACCGAAGCCATGCAACTCCACCTCGACGAGATCAGCCGCCATGTCGCCAAGGGCGCGCATGCCGTGCTGCTCATGGATCGCTCTGGATGGCATACAACGGCAAATCTCGACGTGCCGGAGAACATCACGCCGATCCTCCTGCCGTCGCGATCCCCCGGTGGAAAACGTCTGGCAATACCTGCGCTCCAACTGGCTCTCAAACCGAGTCTTCGAAACCTACGACGCCATCATCGACGCGGCGTGCGAGCGTCTGGCAGAAACTCCTCGCCAATCCAGAAACCATCACGTCAATCGGAATGAGGCGGTGGGCGCATGTCGTCGGTCAATCATCATGACCGCTGATATTATTCTGCCGCATGTTGAGGTAGGCACGGACGAATGGCGTGGACACGCGTCGGGGAACAGAGGAACTCTGGAGAAAATGTCCTAGACCACCGTTGCAGCAGGCTTTCCGCGGGTGCCGACAATGGTCGCGAAGACGGCGAAATCCTCCGGATTCGCATGCCCAAGGGATGGACATTGTACGATCCACGTCTGGCGTGGATGCTGGTCG